>WRLV01000039.1 GCA_009777445.1 Oscillospiraceae bacterium
CGAAACCCTCTTTTGGGGTTACTCGAATCTGCCGAATTTCATCTACAGAGATGGTTATGTCTACGTCTGTTGCCGAAACAGGAAATATAAATAGGCTTAGTGTTATAGACAATGTTGTAATAATTGATATTAACTTTTTCATTTTTTCAGTTTACTCCTTTCTTATCAAATCAAAAATTTTCCTGTTTTACCTCCAAAAATTTTAATTTTAGTTTTTAATGGTTAATAAAGCCCCAGTTTTCGTAATTGGATGCGTGTTCAAATGGAATTGTTTTTATAAGCCATTGACATATTTCCTCTGCGTTCAAGTCTGCGTTGTCAAGTTTTGAGTTGCCACGCGATTTAAATAAAATCACCTCCAATTCTGTTGGGGTTTTTCTTATCCCGTAGTAGCTGGCGTAACCATACCAAACATCGGGTCTCATATCATAAATTGGTTTTTTATCATCATATAACATTATTCTGCTGTTTTTATCAATTTTTTTTAATAGGTTGTTATAGTTTACAAGTGTATTTCTATCAACTCTTTGACCCGTATCTTTTCCCGACTCAATTATTTTATCATACCCATACAAAACAATATTGATAAAAAAGTCTGTACCCCAACCATACCCATAAAACGAGTGTTCTTTGCGATAAGAAAACTCTTTTATAGCCCCTTTATTGTCGATAAAAAGCCCGTCTATTCCGTCACTAATGCCTACGCTTTCTGTCAACAACAAAAAAACAATCTCCGGTGCATCTGGTAACAATACCGGTTCTTCTGCTTTTTTGACGATTATGTTAAATTTAAGCGTTGATTTGCCTGCTGTTGCGGTGATGGTTGCTTTTCCCTCGGCTATGCCTTTGATTTTTCCTGTTTTGCTGACTATGACGACATTTCTATCGCTTGTGCGCCATTTTGTAGTGAAACCCTCTTTTGGGGTTACTCGAATCTGCCGAATTTCATCTACAGAGATGGTTATGTCTACGTCTGTTGCCGAAACAGGAAATATAAATAGGCTTAGTGTTATAGACAATGTTGTGATAATTGCTGTTATTTTTTTCATTTTTTTTAGTTTACTCCTCTCTTACAAATCCAAAATCTTCCTGTTTTCTATTATAACTTATTTTCCAATTTTTGTAAATGCACGAACTACACAATGTTTTGTGTGATTTTTGATTGTTTTTTTGGCTGAAATCCCCATTTCAAGTGTAACTGCTATAAAACGACCATCTCTCCAACCCACCCAAACCCATTTTTGCAAGACATTCCAAAAAAACACCGCCCAACACAAAAGTGCAGGGCGGTGTAGCAGTGTGAGTTTTTAGAAAAAACTTAAAACATAAAAATTTATTTTTCAGCCAACAAATTTCGACAAAAACAATAGATATTGTATGGTATAATACAATAAAGCACTAAATAGGTTTAATATTTTTTGCTTTAGTAGTAAAAAACCGATGTAGAAAGGAATTATATCATGAAAACCGAAATTTCAACAAAAAGAAGTGAAGCAGACCGCGAATTTTTAGATTCTATATTGCCGCCGGGTTACATCACTCTCTTCAATGGCATAAGCGACACCATAACTCAGCTCGAAACCATGATTCTCAACCTTAAAAATTACCACGCAACAGCAGAAGAGCAATACTTGACAGTTGACAGTTGACAATTGACAGTGGACAGTTGTGGTGTCGCCTTACGGCGACAGATTAGAATTTTAAATCCGTCCGCGTAAGCGGACACAATCACTGTCAACTCTCAATTGTCAACTGTCAACTTTTTCAACACTTTCCCCGCCAAATAAAGAGAACCGCAGGACATTACCAAACCGCCTTGAGCCTTTTGTTTAGCAAATTCGATTGCATCGTTTGTTTTTTTGATGTGTATGTCGTTTTTGTTAAACCTGAATTGCGAAAGTGCAGTTAGAAGGTCGGCGGTTTTTCTTGCGTTTGGTGAAAAGTCGTCAACCAACACAAACTCGTCAGCCATTTTCGCAAGTTGCCCTAAAACGTCACTATAATCTTTATTATTTAATATTCCGAAAACAATTATTTTTCTGCACGGAAGGCGCTGTGTCAGCTCCACAGCCGCCACAACAGCCGACGGATTATGCGCTCCGTCAACCACAATTGTTGGGCGCGCGCTCGAAACAACCTGCATTCTTGCTTTCAAAACAGCGGTGTTAAGCCCCCTCTTTATTGCCGTTTGAGAAACATTTAAGAGTTGCAATGCCTCAACCGCTGTGACGGCGTTGATTACTTGATGCCTACCCCCCATGGTTGTATTAAAATCAACTCCCTTGTATGAAAAGCTGTTGCCGAAAAGCGACATTTCTTTGATGTGTAATGCTTTTTCGTCAACCGTTGTGACAGCCGCGCCAACCGCTTGAGCGGCGGCGTTAAGCACATCGCTCACCTCTTTTATATTGGGCGAAACAACGCAAGCGACTCCCTTTTTGATGATTCCGGCTTTATGCCGCGCAATATCGACTACGCGCTCACCCAGCACATCGCAGTGGTCATAGTCTATTTTGGATATTACCGTCAGCTCAGGCTTGATTACGTTAGTGCAATCAAGCGCGCCGCCGATTCCTGTTTCTATTATAGCAATGTCCGTGCTTTCTCGTTTAAAGTAGATGAAAGCCGCCGCCGTCAACAGCTCAAACTGCGAATAATCCGCGGTGGTTTTTTTTACTGCCACTTCCACTTCTTTAAGCAACCCCGACAAAATGTCGTCATCTATATCTTGATAGTCTATTTTAATTCGCTCGTTAATTCTTAAAATATACGGTGATGTGAATTTACCCACCTTTAGCCCGTGCGCCGTAAGAGCCGTGGCAATATATTCGCTGATACTTCCCTTCCCGTTAGTTCCCGCTATATGAACAAATCGTTGCCCGTTTTGCGGCTCTCCCAACGCTTTGCATAAAAGAGAAAATCGTGATAAATCCCTCACCCTCTCACCACTCACAGAAAAGCGGGACAAAAACTCATTATAAAACATATTTTTTAGATATTAACCTTTCATCTTTTTCAAGAACGCCCTCGCCAAGCGATACATAGTTTTGTCAGCACTCTTTGCGCGAGCGGTCTTAATTCAGCTTGCGCTTTTTCTCGTTCTCGCAATGGAGCAAAACACAGCGGCATTTGAGCCAACGCCTCAAGATAAACAGCGTTAAGACATTCCTCACATTCACAAAGATTAAATCGATTCATGATTTCATAAATTTCGTCAGATATTAAAATTGCAGAAATGTTAATTATTTTTTTGGGATTGTCCGGGACGTTCTTAGAAACACCCGCCAAAACCGGGTTATCGGGAACAGCGCAAACAAAAGTGTTCTCGTCAAGCCGCTTTGATTTAGCAATAATTTCACGCCGCCGCGAACGCTTAGGCAAGTTTTCGCAATCCGAACTCACGCCAGTCGGTTCATCATAAAGCTCATCGGGCGCACTAACACGCCCCTCCCGACACTTTGATGTATGTCGAGAGGGTTTATCGCAAGCTTTTTGTGAATTTACCCTCACTCTTTCCGAAAAGCTGCTATTCGGTTGACTTAAAGTCGCCTGCCCATTCGCACGCGCAAGAAGTCGCAAAAGGTGAGAAGTCTTATTGTTTTTTTCCATCGATTTTAGTATACCACAAATTGGCTAAAAGTGCAATAGGTTTTTAATTACAACTTTAACGCTGTGTTATTGTCAACAGTAAAATAATAAAAATTTCTTGACATATTTTTATATTTAGGTTATATTAAGTATAATAATATTAAAGGATTTAGGATAAAATGTTTGAAGTTTGCGATAAAAAAAAGTGGCTTGAGTCGTTAGTTGAGCCATGGACACTTGAGATGGTTAAAGTCTATAACATCGAGTTGCTCTCGATATTTAGCATAAAGTCAAAATCAATGCTCTATTATAAAGAAAAGAAACTCGATTGTTACAGCATTGACTTTCTTTTTGAAAAATGGCTTAAAGGAAAGCCCATTTCATATTTCAAAGCGCATGACTTTCATTTTGGCGTGGCGCGTGAGTCTTTTTTAAATTCTAAAGGGAATGTCTTGAGCGTGCCAATTAAGCCGCGGAAAAGAAAGAACAAGTATTTAAATCAAATCAATCATAACTTTGTCACCGCCTCGGTTGAACAGGGGGAAAAAGATTATGCCTTCATAAGAAGATACAGCCGTGAAATGTTCAACAACCATATAAAAACAGACAACCGCCCCCTCACACCCACGCAGGTAGACGAGGTTTATGCGGCACGCCATACAGCTTTTGCTCACGACGAGATGAGAACTGCATTTATCGCTCTTTACGGCGTGTCAATGCAATATTTTGCAATCAACGATGTTTATACGATTGACGGGGTTTTCGACTTTTCGGCACAAAACCGCCTTTTAGACGAACAAAAACAAAGAGCAGGCGCAGAGGTCTTTGCGTATTTTCAAAAAGGCGGTGAAGTTCTAAACGAATTTATAAAAACCGTTACCGACTCAATTTTCGCCGTAAAACCACCACCGCTTGACATTGACGACCCCGGGCTTATTAAAAAGAACTACCCAATATATCGCGGACTTTCGTTTATAGGGCAGGCTTGCTTAAGCACGAACATCGAAAACAAAAAAGCAAGAAATTACGCCGAAAAACTCTCAGACTTCTCCCTTTATCACAGCTACTACAACGAAACAAATCGCGCTGTGAAAAAGAGATTGAGGTTGAAAATTGAGAAGAAAGAGACGAATAATTGACGAACAGTTGACAGTTGACAATTGAGAGTGGACAGTTGTGGTGTCCGCTTGCGCGGGCGGTGTTTTTGTGAAAATACACAAAAACATTCCGCGACGTATATATGTGTATGTGTACATTGTGGAATTTTCTTTTATCCTATTGTGGTTTTTGGAATATTATGTTATTCTATATGTACATATAGAATAACTGATAATGGTTTTTCAAGACCAAAAATCTTAATTTGTGAAAGGGAACAGCTTAAACTATGGGACAAGCTACTATCAAATATAGAGACCCCATTCACGGTTTTATTGAAGTTAGAGCCTTAGAAAACAAAATAGTAGACACTGCCGCCTTTCAACGCCTGCGCAATATTAAACAGTTGGCGTTTACTTTTTATGTGTATCATGGAGCAGAGCATTCACGATTTGGTCACTCGCTGGGGGTTATGCACTTAGTAACAAGAGCGTTTAATTCTGCTGTTAAGGGTTTTGAGAACTATTTCCCTGACGGCAAAAAAGCATGGTGCGAGCAGATATTAAGGTTAATTGCTCTAACTCATGATTTAGGTCATGCCCCGTTTTCTCATGCTTCGGAAGACGGGTTAATGCCAAACGGCATGAACCACGAGGAATATACGGAAAAAATCATTATGGAGACAGAAATTTCTGAAATAATTAATGAAATCGGTTCCGAGTTTGTTTTAAAATATGGAGAGGAATATGATATTTCCCCTAAACTTATTTGTGATATTTATACGGGGAAAAGCGATGTTCAAAATTCTGAATTTACATTTTTGAAGAGCTTTATGGATAGCGAGCTTGATTGTGATAAAATGGACTATTTACTGCGTGATTCATATTATTGCGGAGTGAATTACGGCAAATATGACATTGACAGGCTGATATCATCGTTCACGATTTTTAATAAAGACGGCTCTTTGATGCTTGCTATAAAATCGGGAGGCGTCCAATCTTTTGAGGCGTTTGTGCTTGCGCGCTACTTTATGTTTATACAAGTGTATTTTCACAACACAAGAAGGTATTTTGATATTACCCTAATTAATTCACTTAAAGAGATATTGCCCGGAGGAAAATATCCTGAAGATACAGCTGAATATTTATTGTGGGACGACTGCCGTGTTATTCAATTACTCAAGAATAATGTTAGTTCTCATGAATGTTGCAAAAATATTATAAAAAGAGTCGTTTACCCCCAGATATATCATACAAATACGCATCCCGGAGAAGCTGATAAGAAAAATTTTAAAATTATTTGCAGGGCATTGTTTTCAAAGATAGAAAAAGAATATTTTATAATCGACAAGTCTGCAGGAAAAATGCCCCATAAAATACCAAGAAAGTTAGGGTCTGACGAAGAGGGAAAAATCATAATCTATAACAACAAAACTGACACGGTTTCCTCTATTCACGATGAGTCGATAATAATTAGTAACTTGACGAAAGAAATTGATATTATGAGCATCTATTGTCACCCACAAAAAAGTGATGAAGCAACCCGGTTAATTAAAGAAATTCATTCAGACGTTTAAAACAAAATATAAATTTAAAAAATACGCGCGAATGAGAAAATTTTCATAGGCGTGTTGATGAGGAAAGGCACGGTTATAAAATGAAAAGTTTAGAAACATACGCCAAACTCTTTGAGTATATCTGTGGCAGTTTTGGCGAAAGTCTTGGCAAAAAAGTTGTTCAAAAACTGTTCTATTTCTTTGAAAGAAAAGGAATAAATCTTAATATGAAGTACTGCATACATTATTACGGGCCTTACAGCAAAAGACTCGTAAATATTATGTATGTTTTAGAAAGTGAAGATTTCATTAAGATTGACACAAGCGAACAAACACATAGAATTTCATTGGCGCAAGAAAAAGTTGCGGACGATGTCTTGTCTGCTGACGAAATTGATAAAGTGAATTTTGTAATTAAAAATTTTGCTAATCATACTCCGTTACAATTAGAAGCACTTTCCACCATAGACTTTATAGCGCACACCACTTTCAATAATGATTATACCGATTCAAAATTGGTGAACAAATTCAAGGAAATTAAAGGCTCTAAATTCAGCGATGACGAGATAAAAAAGGCGTTATCCGAATTAAAAAAATTAGGGTTTATAGCCGCTTAACCTTTCAAACCCGTCCGCATTAGCGGACACAATAATTGTTCATTGTCAATTGTCAATTGTCAATTGTCCGTCAACTGCCTTCATGAGCCTCTGACTATCCCCATTGTTTAAACGGAAAAAATATCCCGTATAACTGTCCGGCATAAAAAACATTTCGTCTTTGTCGTTTATTATCACATCGGCTGTTTTGCCGTTGGAGGTAAGTTTTGAGTTTAGCTTGAACTTAACAAAAGTTTTTCCTAAAAACCCATCGCTTATGAAGGTTATTCTTGAATTTCCGTTCGCGCTCAAAATTTCTGTCACCTGAGACTCAACACTCGCGGCGTTTATAAAGGTTGTTTGCCCTTCTTTGCTGTATTCAATGTCACCCGATAAACCCAAAAATCTGCTGCCTAAATAAGTTTCAAATATTTGATTTAATGTGGGGGGAATGTCTACAGCGGGTTCTTCCGGGGTTGCCGCTTCAAACTCCGCAAAATCTTCATTCCACTGCGCCGCTTCAAAGTTGTGGGTTGCGTTTTCGTCGGTGTCTGAAATAATACGCTCGTTTTGTGGCGAAATCTCCGACAATAAATAGTCGTCCTTTGTGCGTTGCGATAAAGACATTACCGCAACAGAAACAAGTAAGGCGCAGGCGGCTAAAGACAGCCATCTGACGGCATTTTTATGCTTTGTTTTAGTTTTGCCTTGCTCTTCACGTGCCATGTTTAACAGCGCGTGGCGCAGTTCGGGAGTGGGGTTAATATTTTCGTTGGCTTGTTTATAAAGTGTTTTAAAATTCACCAAAATCAACCCCTTCCAATTTTTCTTTGAGCATTGAACGTGCGCGAAGCAGATGAGATTTAATAGTATTCTCGGGCTTTGACAATGCCGCCGATATGTCTTTAATCTGCATATCTTCATAATAAAACAAGTGGATAACCGTTCTGTATTTCGGCGGCAGTTGAATGACAGCGTTAAAAACCGTGTCTTTCAGCTCAAAGTCGTCGATTTTTTTGTCCCTCTCGCCTTTTTCAAACACGGTTTCGTTGTCAGAACGTCTCTTGTTCCAAGCCGAGGTAAGTAGCGTTTTTGAGGTGTTTACAGTCGTTTTAATGAGCCACGCCTTTCGATGGCTCTCGTCATTATATGTTTTTGAGGCGCGAATATATTTCAAAAAAACTTCTTGCACAATATCGTTCGCATCATGACAATTCTTTACCCGTGAGAAACTCAGGCGATAAACCATCGGCAGGTAAAAGTCCATGACACCTTCAAAGTCATCACCTGCATACAACGAAAGGTTCTTCATAATTTTAGACATGTCCTTTCTGCACAAATGCGTTATATATAACACTAAACTGCGCGCTTAATAGTTGCATTTATTATTATGATTATAACACGATTTCTTTATGCCTTGTAACATGACAGCCTATGTTAACCGCAACAGGAAGCCCTGCAATATGTGTGGGATAGTATTCTATGTTTACGTATAGGGCGGTGGTTGAGCCGCCAAATCCTTGTGGGCCTATTCCTGTCAGATTTATTTTTCTGAGCATTTCTTCCTCTAAATCGCGGTAGAGTGGGTGGCTGTTGGGTTGCGATGAACTGCGACACAATGCTTTTTTTGAAAGAAACGCGGCATACTCAAAGTCGCCGCCTATTCCGACCCCCACCGTTATGGGTGGGCAGGGATTCCCTCCGGCGAGTTCAACGGTGTCAACCACAAAGTCTACAATTTCAGCGACTTCAACAGACGGATTAAACATTTTTATGCGGCTCATATTTTCACTGCCGAAGCCTTTTGGCGCGAGTGTTATTTTAACCTTGTCGCCCTCAACAATATTGGTATATATTATTCCGGGTGTATTGTCTCCTGCGTTTTCGCGCTGAAAAAGCGGCTCTATAACCGTTGACATTCTAAGCAACCCTTCTTTATAGCCTTGTGCTATTCCTGAGTTGATTGCCGCCGTTAAGTCGCCGCCGACAAGGTGAACATCTTGCCCTATGTCAAGAAAAACAACCGCCATTCCGGTGTCTTGACAAATCGGAATATTATGACTGAGCGCGGCTTTGGTGTTGCTGATTAAATCAGAAATCACCTCTTTGCCTAACGGGTTCTTTTCAGTTCTGACTGCCGCTTTAAGCTTATTCTCAATTTCACACGGCAGTTCAATATTAGCTTTCACACAAAGTTTCACAACGGCATTTTTAAGCTCTTTCACATTTATTTCGCGCATGACATTCCATCCTTTTATTTTAATTTAATTTGATTTTACAATTTTTCCGCCGGCAATGATTGTGTGCGGTGTTGCGAGAACATCATAAAATTTAGCATCGGATTTATAGAACAACAAATCTGCATCTTTGCCCGTTTCAATGCTGCCGACTCTGTCATCTATTCCGCAGATTTTGGCGGCATTGAGGGTAATCGCTTTTAATGCCTCGTTTTCGTCTAACCCTCCCCTTATACACAACCCGGCGCAAAGCGGCAGATACTGAATAGGGACTACAGGGTGGTCTGTGCAAACGGCGAAATTTGCCCCGGCTTTGCTCATTTGAGCGGCGGCGGTTATATCAAGGGCGGCTAATTCGGGCTTTGAGCGTTCACAAATTACCGGGCCTAAAATCAAGGCTTCTTCTTTCAACTCGTCTGCTATTTTAGCGCACTCAGTCACATGCACAAGCACATAGCCTATTTTGAACTCGTTGCAAATACGAATCGCTGTAAATATATCATCGGCACGATGACAGTGAATGTGGGCGTTGATTTCTCCACGTAAAAGCGGCAACAACGCTTCATTTTTAGCATCATATTCAGGCAACGACAAATCGCCGCCGTCACGTTTGCTTTGTTCAAAAGCGGCTATATCTTCAAGATAGCGGCGTGCCTTCGACAACTGCTCACGAATAGCTGCCGCGCTTGCCATTCTTGTGGTTGGGGCCTCATCGCGGTCTTGATAACACATTTTAGGGTTTTCACCCAACGCCATTTTAATCGCAATCGGCGATTTAATTACCCTGTTGTCAAGTCTCAAACTGCCGTAAGTCTTCACGGCAATAAGAGAGCCGCCGATGACGTTTGCGCTTCCGACTCCTGTTATAACCGTTGTGACCCCTGCCATAAGTGCCTCGTCAAAACAGCGGTCTGCCGGGTTAACCGCATCAAGTGCCGACAGGTGAGGGGTGACAGGGTCGGTGACTTCGTTTGCATCGGTTGCCTCCTGCCCTTGCGAATCGCCGAAAACACCAACATGACTGTGCGCATCAATAAAACCCGGATAAACGGTGACGTTATGGCAAAGGTCTATTTCATGCTCATTGTCAGCCTTTTTGAAGTCTTTCATCTCGCCGACATCGGATATAATTGCGCCGTCAATTCTGATATAGCCGTTCTCTATGTCTTTGCCTGCTATTGTTTTAATTTTACAGTTACAAAACAGCATAGTCATTCACCACCGCTCCTAATAAGAGTTTCATTGTTTTCGATATTAAAAGCTGTTACATCGGGTAGCGTTTTTTTGACAAGCCCGGTTAAAATTTTGTCCGACCCTAATTCAATGAAAGTGTCATATCCCGCATCTTTCATTGCCAAAAGCTCATCGTGAAATTTCACGGGTGAACAGATATGAGTGCCTAAATATTTCGGCATAGCAGAAAAATCGGTGAGCTTAGAGCCGCTGACATTTGAAAAGAACTCTTTATCAGGAACGTTAAACGTGAAGTCTTTTAAACCCTCTTGCACCTGTTTCGCCGCACTTTCCATAAGCTTTGAATGAAACGCCGCCGAAACCGCTAACTTAATAATTTTGCGAACGCCTTTAGCTTTGAGCGAATCGCTTGCCTTTGAAATGCCATCATGTGTTCCGGCAATAACCGTTTGCGCGCGCGAATTGTAGTTAACGGGGCTGACATAATCACCGCTCGCGGTTATCTCAGCGCAAACTTCTTCAATAAGAGAGACATCTGCCCCTAAAACCGCTGCCATTGAGCCGGGGTTTTCTTGTGCGGCGCGATTCATGGCTTCACACCTTAGTTTAATCGCTTTAAAGCCGTCTTCAAGCGATAACATTCCGCTTGAAACCATTGCGGCATACTCACCTAAAGAGTGACCTGCCACACCATGTGCTTTAAGCCCCGATTGAGTCGCCATTTCGTGGGCGGCAAGTGAAACGGCAAAAATCGCGGGCTGTGAAATCAAGGTGTTTCCTAACTCTTCTTTGGTTTTCTCGCGAATTGCGGCGATAATGTCCCAACCCATAATCGCAGAGCCGATTTCAAAGATTTTTCTCACATTCTCATTTTCGACAAAATCTAACCCCATTCCTCTATTTTGCGAACCTTGACCCGAAAATAAATACACTGTTTTAGCCATAATTAAATAAAGCCTCCTTAATATATAAAAAATAATATTGACAAAACTAACAAAAAAAGGTAAAATAATAGATATGGAAATAATAGTCATAAATATTATACACCATGTAAAGCATAAAATCAAGTGCTAACAAATAACTGTCAACTGACTATGGGGGTATAGTATTATGGATGAATTCGGCGGAATTAAAATAATCGGGACAGGCAGTTTTCTGCCGGACTATTCGGTGAGCAACAGCGACTTCACCAAATATATCGAAACCGATAACGAATGGATAACCACTCGCACAGGGATAAGTGAGCGGCGGTTTCATTTTAGCGGCGACAATGCGCAAATGTCGGCGGCGGCGGCGAAAAACGCCTTAGAAGACAGCGGCTGTTGTGTTGACGACATTGATTTTATCATTGCCTCGACCGCCACACCGGACTATTTTTATCCCTCTCTTTCGTGTTTAACGGCAAACGCTTTAGGCTGTGAGAATGTCGGGTGCTTAGACGTTAATGCCGCTTGCACGGGGTTTATCAATGCGCTTGATGTTGCAAGAGCATATTTAGCGACAGGGACTTACAAAAGAATTCTTGTCACCGCAAGCGAAAAACTCTCATCACAGGTTGATTTTAACGAGCGTTCAACCGCCGTGCTTTTCGGCGATGGTGCCGGGGCTGTGGTAGTCGAGAAGAGTGATGGACTTTATTCGTCATACATCGGCTCTACCCCTGAAGGCGAAAAAGAACAAGCACTTTATTGCCGCGTTAAATATGAGCCTAACTATAAATTTGTGGGTGACGTAGCGAAGGGAACAGCTCCGCGCTTGATTATGGACGGCAAAACGGTTTATAAATTCGCGGTGGAAGCCCTTCAAAACGCCGCAACAAAAGCGGCGAATAAATTGAGCATGAGCGTTTCAGAATTTGATGTTGTCATTCCACATCAAGCAAATATCAGAATAATAAAATCGGCAATCAAGGCTTTAGGCATACCGCCTGAAAAAGTTTATTCGCATATAAGCAAGCGCGCCAACACCTCAAGCGCATGTATTCCCACCTGTCTTGACGAGCTGAAAAAGGCAGGAAAATTAGAGCGTGGAATGAAAATTTGCGCGGTGGCTTTCGGGGCAGGCTTGACTTTCGGCTCAATCTGTTTCACTTATTAGTAAAATAAGAGAGGAATTATTTAAATGAATTTTACAGAGAATAAAATTTGTCAACTTTTGGGAATTAAATATCCTATTCTTCAAGGGGGAATGGCTTGGATTGCCGACAAAAACTTAGCTGCGGCAACATCAAACGCCGGTGGCGCAGGTGTCATCGCAGGGGGAAACGCTCCTGCACAGTTAGTCGAGCAGGAGATTGAGGAGTGCAAAAAGCTAACCGCGTTTCCGTTTGGGCTGAACATTATGCTCCTTTCACCTAATGCGGCTGATTTGGCGCAACTTGCCATTGACAAGAAGGTGAAATTCGTCACCACGGGTGCCGGCAACCCGGGTAAATATATTGAAGCGTGGAAGTCGGCAGGAATTAAGGTTATTCCGTTAGTTCCGAGTGTCGCCTTGGCAAAACGTATGGAACGTTCGGGGGCAGATGCGGTGATTGCCGAAGGCACCGAAGCAGGGGGGCATATCGGTGAAATTACCACCCTTTGTTTAGTGCCGCAGGTGGTTGATGCTGTTTCAATCCCGGTAATTGCCGCAGGTGGAATTGCCGATGGGCGAGGTTTTGCGGCAAGCTTTATGCTGGGCGCGCAAGGAGTTCAAATCGGGACACGGTTTTTAGCGGCAACCGAATGTCAAATACACGAAAACTATCGAGAATTAATAATCAAAGCAAAAGATACAGACAGCATTGTCACAGGGCGTTTCACAGGGCACCCTTGCCGTGGCGTAAAAACGCGCTTCGCAAGAGAGTTGCTCAATTTTGAACGTGACGGGGGAACCCCGGAGCAATTTGAAGAAATGACAGCGGGAGCATTACGCCGCGCCGTGCAGGACGGTGACATTGAAAGAGGCAGTTTCCTTTGTGGAGCGATTGCGGGAATGGTAAAGACAATCCAACCGACAAAAGAAATAATCGAAGAAATAATTAAAGGCGCGACAACTCTTATGAAAGGAAACGGATAAAAATATGGGGGCGGCAATTGTTACGGGGGCAGGTCAAGGAATAGGGGAAGCCATTGCGTTAAGATTAGCACAAGACGGCTTTGATATAGCAATTAACGACATAAGCGCGGCACTTGAAAGCGCGCAAGCAGTCGCGGAAAAATGCCGCGCACACGGCGTTAAGGCAGAATGTTTTTTTGCCGATGTTTCAAGTTACGACGAGTGTGAAAAAATGGTGAAAGAAATAGAAAAAACTTTCGGCGGCATTGACGTATTAGTAAATAACGCAGGAATTACCCGTGACGGGCTTATGGCGCGAATGTCTGAAGAAAACTATGATAAAGTGATTGCGGTTAATCAAAAGAGCGTTTTTAATATGATGAAATTTTGCGGAACAACTATGATGAGACAAAGAAGCGGCAGAATAATAAATATCTCATCTGTCGCAGGAGTGCACGGAAATATGGGGCAAATCAATTATAGTGCTTCTAAAGCGGCTGTTATAGGAATGTCTAAGAGCGCGGCAAAAGAGTTAGGCAGAAGGGGAATAACCGTTAACGCAATAGCCCCCGGTTTTATTTCAACCGCCATGACGGACGCATTAACAGACGAACAGAAAAAAACCATGCTTGAACTAACAGCTTTGAGACGTTACGGCACACCACAAGAAGTAGCAGGAACAGTCTCATTTTTAGCAGGAAAAGACGGCGCTTATATAACCGGACAGGTAATCGAAATAAGCGGCGGACTGACGATATAATTGACAATTGACAATGTACAATTGACAATTGTTGTGTCCGCTACGCGGACGGATTTGAATTGTTCGCAATGATTGAATCTTAATAGCTTTCACAATAGCTAAATTTTTAAAAACGTCGCCGGCAGGCGACACCATAATTGTCAATTGTCAATTGTACATTGTCAATTGTTATAGGGGGGGATTTTTTTGAGTGGCAGACGAGTTGTCATAACGGGGATTGGAGTCATTTCATCCATCGGCAACAATAAACAAGATTTTTGGAACAACATTAAAGCCAATCAACACGGCTTTACTTTGGGGAACTGGTTTCCGGGGCAAAGCGATGAATTGCAGGTGCAGTCACGGGTGAAAGACTTTTCGCCGTTAGAACACTTTGAGAAAAAAGAATTACGCCGAACTGACATAATTACACAATATGCAGTGGTTGCCACTAAAGAAGCTTTAGCGGACAGCGGCACAGACTTTAAACACCTCGACCCGTTCAGAGTGGGGGTTATTGTCGGCTCAGGCGTGGGGGGAATCATGACCACTGAAGAGCAAATTATGACTTATCACAACAAAGGTTTTAACAGAGTGTCGGTGTTCACAATTCCTATGATGATAGCGAATATGGCGGCAGGAGTCATTGCCATAAAGACAGGGTTTAAAGGGACTAACTACTGCCCTGTTTCGGCTTGTGCAAGTGCCACCCACGCAATAGGAGAGGCTTTTCGTGCAATCAAACACGGCTATATAGATGCGGCAATAACAGGCGGAAGTGAAGGATGTCACATCGGCTTTGCCTATGCCGGGTTTAACAATATGCACGCGGTTACACGAAGCAAAGAACCCGACCGTGCATCAATGCCATTCGACAAAGAGAGAAGCGGCTTTGTTTTAGGCGATGGGGCAGGGATTATTGTCATTGAAGAATATGAACACGCTAAAAAACGCGGGGCTGAAATCTATGCCGAAATCTGCGGTTACGGAAGCACTTGCGATGCGTTCCATGAAACCGGGCCCGACCCTGAAGGAAGAGGCGGTGCTAAAGCCATGGAGTTGGCTGTTTTAGAATCGGGTTTAAATTTCAACCAAATCAACTATATAAACGCTCACGGAACTTCCACCGAATTAAATGACAAAACCGAAACTAAAGCAATAAAGGCGGTTTTCGGCGAACACGCTGAAAATATAGCCATCAACTCAACAAAGTCAATCGTTGGGCATTTGCTCGGTGCGGCAGGCGGCGTTGAAGCGGCGGTAACAGCACTGCAAATCAAAAACGGGCTTGTTCACAAAACGTTGGGCTATAAAACCCCCGACCCTGAATGTGACCTCGATTACATTACCGAAGGAAACCGCGAATTGGAAATAACCGGAGCAATTTCAAATTCCTTAGGTTTCGGCGGTCACAACGCCAGCATTTGTTTTAAAAATATTAAATAGAAAAGGACATGTCTAAAAGAATGGAAAGAAAAGAGTATATTCAAGCGGTTAAGGAATTAGCTGAGATTATGAAGGAAAACGACCTTCAATATGTCTGTGTGCAAGTTGGGGAAGCACAGATTAATTTAGCAAGCAAACCGCAACCCCAATTCGTTCAAGCGCAACCGGTGCAAAGCGCGCCGCCCGTTCGCGAAACGGAACAAACAAGTGCAAACAAAAACACGGTTAAAGCCCCAATTGTCGGGACTTATTATGAGTCGCCGTCACCCGATAAACCACCTTTTGTTAAAGTCGGCGATAAAGTGAAAAAAGGGCAGGTTATCTGCATTATTGAAAGCATGAAGTTGATGAACGAAGTGGCTTGCAATTTCGATGGAACGGTTAGGGAAATATACGCCGTTAGCGGCGAAGCAGTCGAGTTTGACCAGGACTTGATGTTGATAGAATAGAAAGAGAGTGCTAAAATGATTTTGGGTCTTGAAGAAATTAAAGCTATAATCCCTCATCGTGAGCCGTTTTTGTTGATTGACGAAATCACGCTGATGGAACCCGGAAAGAGGGTTACGGCGATTAAACGTATAAGGGAAGATGATTTTTGGTTTAAAGGGCATTTTCCGGGGCAACCGGTTGTCCCGGGGGTGTTAATGCTTGAGATGTTGGCGCAAGCAGGGGCGACAGCCATGTTGTCACTGCCCGAAAACAAGGGCAAAATCGGGTTCTTTGGCGGCGTTAAAGAGGCGAAATTCCGCCGCATGGTCGTCCCCGGTGATGACTTAGTGCTTGAAGTAGAAATCATCAAAATCAAAGGCCCCGTGGGAATAGGAAAAGGCATTGCAAGCGTAAACGGCGAAAAAGCCGTCTCCGCCGAAATTAGTTTTGTCTTGAAATGACAGGAAGGGTAAGTCTAAAAGTTTAAAATAGATTTTGCTAAACGCGGAAAACGAAACTTTCATAGCGAATTTGTGAAAAAGGGGCGAGTCTGAAAAAATGTTTAATAAGATTCTTATTGCGAATCGTGGTGAGATAGCGGTTAGGGTTATTCGCGCTTGTCGTGAGTTGGGGATTAAAACCGTGGCAGTGTATAGCACAGCGGATAAAAACGCGCTCCATACTTATATAGCCGACGAATCGGTCTGTATAGGGCCTCCTCCACCTAAGGACAGCTATCTTAACATGGAGGCTATTATCGAAGCGTGCAGAAAAACAAACGCACAGGCAATCCACCCCGGTTTTGGATTTTTGTCTGAAAATACCACGTTTGTTGAGCTTTGCAAAGAAAACGATATAAAATGGGTCGGCCCGACACCGGCAGCCATGAACGCTATGGGCGATAAAGCCAACGCAAAGAAAACTGTTATTGAAGCAGGCGTTCCGGTTATTCCGGGCTCAGACGGTGTGGTGGAAAGTCTTGACGAAGCACGCAAGGTTGCCGAAAAAATAGGCTACCCCATAATGCTCAAAGCGAGTGCGGGCGGCGGTGGGCGCGGCATTAGATTTGTCGAGTCTCAAGACGTTCTCGAAAAACATATGAACGCCGCAAAACAAGAAGCTATGTCTGCTTTCAAGAATGATGAGATATATATCGAGAAATTTATACTGAACCCAAGACACGTTGAAATTCAGCTTTTGGCTGACGAACATGGGAATGTCATTCATTTAGGAGAAAGAGATTGCTCTTGTCAACGCCGTAACCAGAAAGTCTTAGAAGAAAGCCCCAGCCCTATAATGACACCCGAACTTCGTGCAAAAATGGGAGAAGCGGCGGTAAAAGTCGCTAAAGCCTGCAACTATCACAACGCAGGGACGATTGAATTTTTGGTGGACGATGAGCTTAATTTCTACTTCATGGAGATGAACGCGCGTATTCAGGTAGAACACCCCGTAACCGAAATGCTCACCGGAATAGACCTTATTAAAGAACAGATTAAAATAGCGGCAGGAGAAATTCTTAAAATAAAGCAAGAAGATGTTGAATATTCAGGGCATGTGATTGAGTGTCGCATAAACGCTGAAGACCCGCGAAATGACTTTAGACCGTCTCCGGGTAAAATTGAGTCACTGCACCTGCCCGGCGGTTTTAACGTGAGAATTGAAACGGCAGTGTTTCAAGGTTATCAAATTCCCCCTTTTTACGATTCAATGATTGCAAAGGTTATAGTTAAAGGAAACACCCGTGACGAAGCAATCACCAAAATGAAAATCGCGTTGTCTGAATTTTTGATTGTCGGGCTTAATACTAACATTGATTTTCAAATCAACCTTCTCAGAGACGAGGATTTTCAAGCAGGGAACTTCGACATCGGCTTTTTAAACCGAAAAAAAATTATATAGCAAATAGCAAATAGCGAGGAGAAAAACTTATGCTTGAAGACTTATTGAAAGCGGTAAAAGACCGTTTTAACGACGGGATTCTTCACCACGACAAAGAAAGTAAAAGAGAAGAGTTGTTTAAGTGTCCGCGTTGTCGCGTTGACACCACGGTTGAAGAGTTTGAGAAGAACATTAAAATATGCCCAAACTGCAACTATCACTCACGAATTAACTGGCAAGAACGGTTAGCTTATACCGCCGACTATGGCAGTTTTCGCGAGTTTGACCGCGATATGACTTCACGCAACCCGATTGAATATCCCGATTATGACAAAAAGCTCAAAGAGCTTAAAGAGAAATATAAACTTAATGACGGCGTTGTTACCGGGTGTTGCACGGTTAGAGGTTATCAAATTGTTTTGGGGATTATGGACAGCGCCTTCATGATGGCGAGCATGGGTAGTGTCGCGGGTGAAAAAATCACCCGTGCGTTTGAGTATGCAACTGAACATAAACTGCCGTTAGTCATGTTCACCGCATCGGGCGGCGCACGTATGCAAGAGGGCATTATTTCTCTTATGCAGATGGCTAAGACAAGCGGAGCGGTGGCGCGCTTTAACCACGCAGGAGGGTTGTATATCACGGTACTTACCGACCCCACTACCGGAGGGGTTACGGCATCGTTTGCCTCGTTGGGTGATGTTATAATCGCCGAGCCTAAGGTGCTTGTCGGGTTTGCCGGGCGCAGGGTAATTCAAGACACCATACGCCAACAGTTACCGGACGACTTTCAGTCAGCCGAATACCTATTGTCCCACGGCTTTGTGGATATAATCGTTGACAGAAAAAACATGAGAAACACGCTGTCGCTCTTGATGAAACTTCACAGTTATAAAGAGGGGGTCTAAAAACATGAAATTACTATCGGCAAGCGAAAAACTCTCTTTAATAAGAATAACCACCCGTCCGACAGTCAACGATTACATTCCACTCATTTTCAGTGATTTCACCGAACTTCACGGGGACCGCTGTTTTGGTGACGATAATGCGGTTATGGGGGGCATTGCCTTCTTTAATTCTATGCCCGTCACCGTTATAGCTCAGGTGAAAGGGCGCAATCTTGAAGAAAATAAACGCTCAAATTTTTCAATGCCACATCCTGAGGGTTATCGAAAGGCGTTAAGGCTTGCAAAACAAGCTGAAAAATTCAACCGCCCTGTGATTTGCCTTGTAGACACTCCCGGCGCGTTTTGTGGGATTGATGCCGAGAAGCGCGGTCAGGGAGAAGCCATTGCCAAAAATTTAATGGAGTTCATGACTTTAAAAGTACCCATTATTTCAGTTGTGTTAGGTGAAGGCGGCTCAGGTGGGGCATTGGCTCTTGCGGTTTGTGATGAGCTTGCTATGCTTGAAAACGCCATATATTCTGTTATATCGCCGCGTGGGTTTGCCTCAATCATCTGGAAAGACCCATCGAAAGAAAGCGAGGCGGCGAATCTTATGAAAATTACTGCCGCCGACCTTTTAAGGTTTGGAGTGTGTGACAAGATAATTGATGAGCCGCCCGGTGGCGCGCACAACGATTGTCAGCTCACCGCTTCTAACATTTCAGAGTATATACACGATGCCATAGAAAGATTATCAAGCAAGGAACCTGACCTTTTACTTGATGAGAGGTATCAAAAATATAGAAAAATTGGCATGTTTAACGAATAAGAGCATAAAATAATGATTTTTTTCTTGCACTTTTTCGGTTAAAAACTATTGATTATTTTTATACAATAGATTATAATAGTAAGGAGCTTATCTTATTAGATATTGCCTTCGGCGGCTCAACTCAAAAATTTTAATGGAGGGTTTTCAAAATGATATTTGAAAAGGTAAAAGCAATAATCGTGGACCAGTTGGACACGGAAGAAGAAAAAATAACACTTGAATCGCATATTCAAGACGATTTAGGGGCAGACTCACTTGACGTTGTTGACCTTGTTATGAGCTTTGAAGAAGAATTCGATGTTGAAATTCCTGATGAAGACGTTGAAAACATAAAAACAGTGGGTGATGTTGTAAAATATGTAGAGGAAAAAGCGGACAACTGACGGACAGTTGACAGTTGACAATTGAGAGTTGACAGTTGTTGTGTCCGCTTGCGCGGACGATTTGTCGGGGACGGGCTTGCCCGTCCCGAATTGTTTGTTAACCTGGATTGCTAACTCGAGTTGCGTAACAAGCAATTGTAAGAGATGGGCTTGGCTGTCCCAACTCTTGCAATTCCTGCCGCAATCAATGTTTCACCATCCGTCAATTCGGGAGGGGCAAGCCCATCTACGCCACTATCGAATTTCATATTCGTTAACCTATGCGCACTCTCTATAAAAGATAACACATTTCCCCAAAAAACACAAGAGCGCAAGAAAAAATTCCACAATATATATATATATATATATATTGTGGAATAAATTTGTATAGTTTTCACAAAAAATGACGATTGGCAATTGAGAATTGTGGTTGTAAATGAGAGAAAAGAAGACATGAAACACTTCAAATAAGAGTAGCCCTCTAAATTGTGTTTTAGCTTTTTCTATTCTGTTTTAATTCAACAATTTTTTAATCTCTTCGCTCGGAACACCGCTCAAGCGTAGTTTTTCCTCTAAGTCGCGTTTGGCTTTTTCCATGCCTTTTTCCATGCCTATTTTCTCGCCGATTTTCTTACCTTCTTCTCGCCCTTCTTCTCGCCCTTCTTCTCGCCCTTCTTCTCGCCCTTCTTCTCGCCCTTTCTTCTCAGCCGAATAAAGTGCCGATTTCTCTTCTCTGAGCTGAACTTCGCGGGCTTCGACCTCCCT
>WRLV01000040.1 GCA_009777445.1 Oscillospiraceae bacterium
TTTAACACCGCTGTCGGAATTCTCAAACTTGACAAGTTTAGATTTGAGAGATAACCCCATTACGTTACAGCAAATAGCCGAGCTTGAAGCGGTTTTGCCAAACTGCAACATAACCCACAACGCAATCGAAGGTTGTGCGGTGTGCGGCAAACATGAAAATTTCTGCGACTGCATTGAAATTAAAGGTGAAAAATATCTAAAAACCGCAACCCACTTAGATTTATCAGGCAAAGAACTGACAATCTCAGATTTAACACCGCTGTCGGAATTCTCAAACTTGACAAGTTTAGATTTGAGAGATAACCCCATTACGTTACAGCAAATAGCCGAGCTTGAAGCGGTTTTGCCAAACTGCAACATAACCCACAACACGCCTTGCGACTGCAATGAGCCTGACTGTGAGGAGTGTTTTCCACCGCCGCCCGAATTTGAACTTGGGGATTGTAATAATGATGGTAGGATTAATATTGCTGATTTGACTTATCTTAAGTATGCGATTGTAAGAAATAACCCGGAAGTCTTCCCGTTCAACGACCAATGCAAAGTCGCAGGGGAAGAGGCGAGTGATGCACTAAATCTTTCCACGCTTAGGAATTATTTGACGGGGAAGACGAAACAGTTGACAGTTGACAATTGATAGTTGAGAGTTATTGTGTCCGCTTGCGCGGACGGGTTGTGGGGGACGGGGTTGTCATACTTAAATAAATTTTGAGGAGATTTGGGAAATGGAATATCGTCAAACAATGGGTAGCGCGGCATTGAGCGGAGTGCTTAATCTGCCGCCGATGTTACGCAACAGGCAGGTAGATATTATTGTTATGCCTGCAAAAGAACCGAAAACAACACGAAAATTTGACTTTCTTGCTGATAAAATGCCACCTTTGCCGGATAGTTTCTTTGAACCGTTATGTGAAGAGGAGTTACAATCATGGGGGCTTTAGGCTATTTGCTTGACACGCATACGTTTTTATGGGCGGTGCGTGAAAGCCATAAGTTGAGCAGTAAAGCTAAGGAAGCGATTGCAAATACAGACATTAAAAGCTATGTCTCAGCCGTAACTGCTTATGAAATTATGAATAAATACCGAGTAGGCAAGTTTAATGAATTTGAGTATGTGGTAAAAAACTATTTCGATATACTTCGTGAGTTCGATGTGTTTGAGCTACCCCTAAACACACGGCATGCACACTATGCCGGTGAATTTGAATGGGAACACCGCGACCCGTTCGATAGACAGTTAGCGGCTCAAGCTTATGTTGAAAATCTAATCTTAGTCACAAGTGATAAAGCTTTTAATACGCTTGATTGGGTAAATACGTTATGGTGATATTGCTCATTAAGGCGTATAATAAAGTTGACAGTTGACAATTGACAATTGACAGTTTTGGAGTCGCCTTGCGGCGACGGATTTGAAAAATTATTGTAGGGGACGGGCTTGCCCGTCCCGCAGAACGAGAAATTAGAATACAGAGATGGGGGTTTATGAATAAACGAAAATTTTTAGAGCAGATTATCAACAACCGCAAAAATGTGTCGAGCAATTTCTGTCATTGATAGAAAAATATAATTTGAAATTGGAGGATAGCTGAGTATGAATAAATATCATATCAATGTTTTTTACAGTGACGATGATGAAGGTTTTATTGCAGATATTCCGGACTTAAAATTTTGCAGTGCGTTTGGTGATACACCACAAGAAGCAGTGCAGGAAGTTATGGTTGCCTTAGAACTTTGGCTTGAAGAAGCGGCGGCAAGCAACAAACCAATCCCCGAGCCAAAATATAAGCCGATTATATATCAAGTGGCGGCTGTGTGAGTGTTTGAAGTTCGGGATTTTTGCTGAATTTTTTGAAAAAGCACTTGACAAAACTTTAAAAATATGTTATTATAATAAAAACAGGGCAAGACTTTCAACGGTTGCGTCCAAATGCTTAGGTTAAATAGTAACCGCTACCTTTGGACTGGGGCGGTTACTTTTTTGTGTTTCGATTTGCCAATATAGCTACGACAGTAACAACTGTCATTGATACAATATAAGCTATCTCCATACAAACACCTCCTTTCGGAAGTGAACGCAACCGTCCGGCACAACGCCGTTTTCAATCTTGCCCTGACCGAGTTTCCCCGGTAAATACATTATACTACATTTTTTTGGTTATTTCAAGGTTTTTTTGAAAAAAGTTTGACAATTATTGTGTCCGCTTACGCGGACGGGTTGTAGAAGACGGGATTGCCCGTCCCCTACGATGTTTGACCAAAAATCGAGCGTTGAGTTTTCGGATTTGTTGGAAATACATACGCTTGAGTTGAGCAAATTGCCGCCCAACGCTGATGGTACAGAGTTGTACGATTGGGCAAAGTTTATTAACGCCGAAACGGAGGAGGAACTAACCATGATTGCTGAAAGAAATCCGCAGTTTCAACCGACTGTTGTAAGATTGCGTGAGTTGTCTGCCGATGAAAAGGCGCGTGATTTGTATGAACGTAGGGAGAAGGCACGGCGTGACCATAATATGTTTGTTCGTGGGGCTAAGCAAGAGGGGATTATTGAAGGGCGTATTGAAGGGCGTGTTGAAGGGCGCAGCGAACGCTCTTTTGAGATTGCGATGAGACTTCTTGAACGTGGCAGACCCATTGAAGAAATCATGGAAGATACCGGCTTAACACACAGAGAAATCGAACGCTTGCAACTGCATTAAAAACCTACAATAATTGTCAATTGTCAATTGTACATTGTCAATTGTTCATCACCCCAACCCTCCTCAACATACGCTTAACGGGTTTTTGTGACAGCACTGTGCGCTCGTAAAGTTGTGTCAAATATTGTGTTAATATTCGATATTCTTCTTGGGTGATTGGCTCTTTGCTGAACTCTGATTTTTCAATTATTTCGACGGCTTTTTCTGCTGTTGGACCGGTGGTGAACTCTAACTTTCCGTCAACGCGCGCGGCGAATTCGAGAGGTAGCTCGGCTGTGTTGGGGGTTAGGCTCTCTGTTTTCCAAAGAAGCGCAATCAACTCTGTGGCTTTTGAAGCGGCGGCGTTTAAGTCTGGCGGCGTGCGTTTTAATCCCTTGAAGAAGGCGGATTCTTTTCTAAAGACGGCGACTATAAAAAGGCTTGCGCCTATGACAATGGCTATAGCAAGCGCGATTAATATAATCGTGGCAATGTTGTTATTGCCTTGAGTGGTTCGCCCTTGTGTTTCATTGTTGTCGGAATGTGTTTGTGCGGGTGCCGTGGTCTCGGTGGGTTGGTTGCTCTCTTCTTGCGGGGGGGTGGTTTGAGTTGCAGATTCGGTTGTTAGTGGCGGTGGTGTGGCGTTCGCGCCGAATTGTGCCTCAACGAAAACGCTTTCGGTAATAGCCGGTGTCGGGTCAAATGCCACCCAGCCTAAATTCTCGAAATAGACCTCAACCCACGCGTGGAGGTCTCTCTCTAACACCGTGTATTGAAAAAGATTGTCTTGAACGGGAGTCCCGATGCCTCTCACCGCGTAACCCGTCACATACCTTGCCGTGACTCCTTCGTTTCTGAGCAACAGTGTCATCGCCGTTGCGTAAAGCGCGCAATGCCCTGTTCTTGTCTCAAAAAGAAAGTTGCCTAACATGGTGTTGTCGCCCAACAGATTGTCGGTCACTAAAGAATAGCCGTAATAGGTGCGGAAGTATTCTGCCACATCGTTTGCGTAATTATAGACGTTTCGCATAGGTATTCCGATTTCTTGTTTAAGCCGCTCGATATTAGCCCTCTCTGTATCGGGAACACCTGAATACACTTCACGAATCAACCGCTCATAGTTTCTCTTGTTGTCAAGATATTCGCTTGCTCTCATGTTCAGTTGTTCTAAAGAAGTGACGGCTATGAAACCGGGAAATTCAGTTATAAGTGAGCGGTCGTCTGAGTCCGCACGTTCGTTTGTTATAATCTCATTAAGACGTTCCAAAGCAAAACCGAAATCATCTGAACTTTTAAGATAAAACGTTGAGAAAGAATCGCTCTCCATCGGCGTTTTCGCCCTCAAAACCGTGTCAAGGCTATATTGAATTGACTCGTTTTTCTTATAGTCGGGATAAATCACCGATGGGGGAGTCAACACAACCCTTGTGTTAAGAAGATAATCGATATAAACGTCTTGATTGTCAATAACTTCATAGTAAGCAAGGCTGTCCCCCAACGGCGCGCCCACTCTAAATCTTTGCGCAAAGAGCATATACTCGGTCTCGGGATAATAACGCTCAATCAACTCGTTAAGCTGTTTAAGGGATTCAGTTCTGTTGCTTGTTGACCAGCCCCTTGCCCCGGAATTATAGTCAAGACATATTCCCCCTCTAAGATAAAGCGGCTCTGTATTGTCGCTCTTTCTGACGGTTAACACAGGTCGGTCGCTCGGTGTTGGGGCGTTAAGATGAACATAGCTTGAAATTTCGTTCGCGCTTGAAAAAGAAAAATAGCCGCTGTGGTTAACATTGCCGACGGGGCTGAACAACTCGGGCAGGTTCTCAAATGCGTATATAAGTTTTTGCTGTAAGTCATAAATCAAACGGTTCACGCTTGAATTTTCATCGCCAACGGCGAAGACTGCCGTTCCCAAACAAAGTGAACAGACTAAAGCCGCCGTTATTCCTTGAATACCGTGGCTGTTTATATACGGTGCGCCGCCGAATACGTGGCTCTTTTTCTTTTCTTTGTTTACGCCCGGTGTCATCTCGTGTTGAATCCAGGTTACATAAAGCCCTGCCATTGCCGCCGCGAGCAGGTAAAATCCACCTGAGAAAAACGCGCTCTCTGCAATAAATGCGGGAACCAATAACACAATAACGACAATCAATATAGCCCCCACATATTTATCTCTGCCGTGTAAAGAGTATAAAAAACAAATCAAAAAGAAGAGAATAAATGTCGCCGTTAGTACTAACTCCATGTCAATTCGGCTTTCTCTGAGAGAGGCATAAACAGAGGTATAAAGCAGGCGACTGTCTAAACGATAGGCGAAATGATTTAGAAAATGTTCAAATGCTAAAATTGTTCGTTCACTGAATACCCGCCAAAGAAGCCACCCTGTTCCAACTAAAACGGGTAGGGCAAACCTGCGCTTTAACAGAACAAAGAACCCACACATTCCAAAAACACAAATAAAGCAAAACACTGCTGTTTGCAAAAAATCAACAGCTATTTCATACGTGTCGGCAAATACAAGGCAGGTTCCCAACGCCGCCAACCAAAGCAAAGCAAACCTAACGAGTGTGTTTAAAAACACACTCTCAGGTGCCTTTGAGTTCTTCATCTCAATAATCGGAACGTTTTTAGCCCTCATGCGACCATTTACCCTTCATGACACTTAATTCTTCTGGTTCAAGCAATATAACTTTCGCGCCGCTTTTGTCTCTCATGTATTCATAATGCTCATCGTCAACAAGCGAGTCGAAGCCATATCTTGAGCCGCTTGAATTGCTTTCCTTGTGGGGGGCAAAGGTGATGAGCGTGACGTTTTTTCGTGACAAAAAGCCGATGTGTTTATAAAGCTCGATAAAACTCTCGGTTATTTTCGGCAGGATGAAGTACACCGACTTTTCCTGTGCCGCTTCTTTTAAAAACAAATGTAAAAGTTCAGAAAACAAAGAAGAGCCACCCCCCGGCGGTAACAACGAGAGAGTATATAAAAGCCGCGAATAATTCACAACGTCTGCGACATCAAGGCTCTCGCATTTTTCGGTGTCTTGCCAGAAGTTTTTCACGCTGTTGTTTTCTGTGATAATCAGCTTGTTGATTGAAAGCATGGTTTCAATGATTGCGTCGGTGATTGACAAGAAGGTTTGCTCATCACGATAACCGACATTAAAATCAGCGAAAACAACCGCGCTGTGATTGAGCGGTTGCTCTAACTCTTTAGAAATCAGCTCGTCTTGTTTCGCCGACAATTTCCAGTGAATTTGTTTTAGTGTATCGCCGCTTTTATATTCCCTCAATGATGAGAAGACAGAGTTGTTAAACCCACCCATTGCGCGTGAGGCTGTGCTGGTGTCGTCCTCGTTTACCTCTTTGTTTTCCAACACATTTAAGTCGCGCGGAATTACAATAACATCGAAAACCTTGTCCACTTGACGTTTTAAAGTCCAAAGCCCCAATAAATCTCTAAGCTCAAAAAAATCAGCCCCCACGCGATATTGCCCACGATAGCGAAAACAAAAAGGCAAATCGAAACTGATGTTACCGAGAGCGCGAACTTCTAAGAGAAGGGCTTTTTTTTCGGGTTTAAGCTCACCGACATCAATAAACAGCCCATATAATCTCAAGTCATGAACAGGGAATAAAAATTTATTGCTAACCTCGATTTTGAGCGTTCCGTATTCGCGTTTGCGCAAAACATTTTCGTCACATTTCACCTGAACTCTCACCATAGAACAACTGAGCAACAAAAACAAAAACGAAACTAACGGCAAAAGAAGCATAGTAATAAAAATAACCAAAGTAAGCCCGCCCTGATAAGCAAACACAGTGACGAACGAAATAAAACAAAGAATAAAATAAAAGATTCTATATTCTTTCAACTCTCAACTCCTCTTATAAGGCGGGTTGACTTTTCTCAATAGAGCGGATAAGATGTCCGCCGCAAAACGGCGTTTAACCTTTGCATCTTGTGTTAGTTGAAGACGGTGTCCCAAAACAGGAAACAGCATTTCAGCAACATCTTCGGGGGTGACATAAAGCCGCCCTGCAAGAAAAGCCTTTGCTTGTGAGGCGCGCATGAGCATAATGCACGCGCGTGGGCTACCACCCAACTCAATGAGCGGGTGTTCGCGGGTGAGCGCGACTAATTCCACAATATATCGACAAATGGCATCTTCTATATTAATATCACGCACAAGACTGACTATTTTAAGTATTTCGTCACGTGAGCAAACAGGGCGAACGTTATCAATTGGATTTTCGTTTTGCCTGTTTTTGATTATTTCTATTTCGTCATAAAGTGACGGATAGCCGATTGATATTTTGATGAGAAAGCGGTCGAGTTGCGCCTCGGGTAGCGGAAAAGTACCCACAAAGCCTGTCTCGTTTTGGGTTGCTATTACCATAAACGGGTTGGGCAATTTATAGGTCTCGTTATCGACAGATACCCGTCGTTCCTCCATTGCTTCTAACAAAGCAGACTGGGTTTTCGGCGAGGTTCTGTTAACCTCGTCGGCTAACAAAATGTTGCACATCACGTAGCCGTTTTTATATTCAAACTCGTTCTTTTCTTTATTATAGACAGTGAACCCCGTTATATCAGATGCCATTACGTCCGGGGTGAACTGCGCCCTTTTGCAGTTTAAGCCTGTTGCCTTTCCGAGGGATGTGGCAAGGGTGGTTTTCCCCACACCGGGAACGTCCTCAATAAGCACATGACCGCCGGCTAAAAGTGCCAAAACCATCATGTCTACCGCCCCTCTTTTGCCAACGATTACCTTCTCAATTTCGTCGCCAATTAACTTTGTTTTATGATATAAACTATTAAGCGTATTGTTATCCATCTATGTTAAATTTCCTTTAATTTAATTTATATTTGCTTGCCCCAACGCCGACTACCAAGCCGTCAATTTCAAGTTCAAGCAACGCCTCATTGAGGGTGTTAAAATTCAATCCGCTGTGTTCTGAAAGAAAGTCGAGAGTACATTCGCCTGCCTTCAACAGCTGATAAATTTTCGCTTGACTTTCGCTCAAGTTTTCGGGTTCATTTCGGTTTTCATTGGGGAATGTCTTCGGCTTTTGCGGTGAGGTTGCAGGGGCAGGAAGAACGCTTGCAGCAACAAAATGGGGTTTTTCTGCCACCGGCGGCTTTTTTTCTCTAATCAAATAGTTCTCTAAAATATCGGTGTGCGAGAAAACGGGAATGGCTCCGTCTTTGAGAAAGGGGATTACACCCGAATAACGCGGCTCGAAAATATCCTGTGGCGGTATGCAAAACAGGTCTCGATTTTGGTCTTCTGTGTGATTAGCGGTGATAATACAGCCGCTTTTCTCATCGGCTTCGACAACCAAAGTACCGTGTGACAAGCCGGAGATGATTCTGTTCCTTTTTTGAAAATACCAAAGTTCGGGTCTGCCACCGGGTAATTGTTCGGTTAAAATCGCGCCGCCGTGAGCGACTATATCATCGCGAAGCGTTTTAGAGCCTTTAGGATAGTCAACATCAAATCCACAAGCCAACACGCCAAAAGTAACGCCCTTTTCTTTAAGCGCGGCACAATGCGCCGTCTTGTCAATCCCAACCGCCATGCCGCTGACAATCACAACAGAGTTTTGAGCCAAAGCTCTGCAAATTCTCTCAGCCACGACATAGCTGTAATCAGACGGTGTTCTCGCGCCGACAACGGCAAGCTTTACGTTATTATTGTCGATATTGCCTTTAACAAACAAGACAATCGGTGGGTTGTGGATATTTTTAAGCAATTCGGGATAACGCTCATCGTCTAAAGTCACGATGTTATATCCGTGTTCGTGTGCCAACTCGGCTATTTCGGCTGATTTAGCCACGCTTGCGGTTTTATAGGCGTTCTTTTCTGCTTCTTTCAGAAAATGAAGGTTGCTGTCGTTAATGCCGATATAAGCATCCTCGGCTGTCCCGAAGTGGCGCAAGAGCTGAACACTTCTCTCGTTGGCAACACCCATAACCTGTAAGAGCCAAAGATAATATTCGCTCAACTTATGCCTACTTTCTCGCTCTAAGTGCGTTTTTAGCGCGTTTTATTTCGGTTAGCTGTGCCGCTAAAAGCATTTCTGTTTCGCCCAACATGTTTTCAACATGGGCGTTTGTTGAGTCACGCATTTCTCTTGAATGCTTTTGAGCATCCGACATTATTTCGTGCGCTTTTTTGTGGGCAAGCCGTGTAATTTCATGCTTAGACAGCATATGCACTGCTTTGTCTTCTGCATTTTTTATAATCATGGCTTTTTCTGAGTTGGCTTTGGCTATTATGTCAGCTCTGTCGGTGATGATTCTTTGCGCTTGATTTATTTCTCCCGGTAAACAAAGCCGCAACTCTTCAACTAAATCTCTCATGGAATTAACGTCAACAAGCCCTCTTTTCCCCGCTAACGGAACCTGCAATGCCTTGTCTAAAGCGTTATCCATCATGTCCAACACATCAAATATTTTCACTTTCCGGCTTCCTTTCTAATAATAAACCCGCGAAACTCAAACGGGCAAAGCAACAAAACAAGCGATTTGTCGGCAATGCACATCTGATTTCACGGATTCACCCGGCAAGCCGCCGGTGGCAGATTCCATTTTGCTGTAAAGGGTGGGTAATGGGACTCGAACCCACGATCTTCAGAGCCACAACCTGACGCGTTAACCAACTACGCTATACCCACCACATTGATAACAAGTTATCAATAATTTGGCACGCCTTATTGGATTCGAACCAATGACTTACTGCTTAGAAGGCAGTTACTCTATCCAGCTGAGTTAAAGGCGCAATTTTTAAATCCTCAACACTAATAGATTATAGCACAATATTTTTAAATTGTCAAGAACTTTTCAAAAAATTCTTATAAAACATGGTTTTTTATATAAGAGAGAGTCTGTTCAAGCCCCTGATTTTTAAGCATGGTTAACATTTTTTCAAGCAACTCTTTTGTTTTGGGGTGGGCTATGCACTGTTCTTTTGAGGCGGCAAAATAGTCATAAGGTCCTGCATCGCTGTATTTATCGCCTTGATAGACCATACAAGCGGCGATGCGGTCACAAAACATTTCGGCGACATATTTTTTCGGCATTTCAACGCCGCAAAGCAAGTTGTTGCCGTCAACACCGTATGACGATGGCGGTGCGTAGTCAACCCAGTATTCCATGTGGTGGGGGTTTCTGCCTTTATGATGTAACCACGCGGTTGAATGTCCCTTATCACGACGTTCGGCGGAGTTCGGGCTATAGTCGCCTTTAAAATATTTAACACCGATAGCGAACTCCGCGCGTGAATATTTAGATAGGTCATGGGTGAACCCCTGACGATAAAGTCCCAAGCGAAAGCAAAGCCGGCGCACTATGCGGCGGTGACGATTGACAGTCCTAAAATGAGCCCAAAAATTCGACATATAATTTTTAACCCACAACTAAATTAACTAACTTACCCGGCACGGCTATTTCTTTTATGATTTTTTTGCCCTCTAACAGTTTTTTTACGCCGTTGTCGCTTTTAGCTATTTCGATTAACTCTTCGCGCGTGGCGTTCGCGGGGACGTTGATTCTAAGTTTTATTTTGCCGCTGAATTGCACTGCTATTTCTACCAACGCATCAACGCAAAGGGCATCGTCATAAGTCGGCCACTTTTGTTTGCGCGCCTCACCAAAGCCCAATTGCTCAAACATTTCTTCGGTAATGTGTGGGGCGAACGGATTAAGAATTGTCAAAAAGTCGAACAACTCTTTTCTGTTAACCTTCCCGTTTGAATAAATGTCGTTGATGAGTGACATCATTGCCGCTATAGCCGTGTTGAATTTAAGTTGCTCTATATCGCTTGTGACCTTCTTTATTGTTCGGTGGAAGGCGGTTTCTAACTCGCTTGAATAGCTGTCGCCCGCTTCTAAAATGTCGGTGAGAGCCCAAACGCGTTCTAAAAACCGCTTGCAACCCTTTATGCTGTTGGTGTTCCAAGTGGCTGTTTTTTCAAAATCGCCGATAAACATTTCGTACAGCCGCATAGAGTCCGCGCCATACTCGTCCACTATATCATTGGGGTTCACAACGTTGCCTAAAGACTTTGACATCTTCTGCCCGTCTTCGGCTAAAATCATGCCGTGAGAAGTTCTTCTTTTATACGGCTCTTTGGTGTTAACGACTTTAATGTCATATAAAAACTTGTGCCAAAAACGTGAATAAAGCAGGTGTAATGTCGTGTGCTCCATTCCCCCGTTATACCAGTCAACCGGCATCCAATATTCTAAGGCTTCCCTTGAAATTAATTCGTTGTCGTTATTGGGGTCGCAATAGCGCAGGTAATACCATGACGAGCCTGCCCATTGGGGCATGGTGTCTGTTTCTCGTTTGGCAAAGCCGCCGCAGGTGGGGCAGGTGGTGTTGATAAAACTTTCAAGGGCAGACAACGGCGATTCACCGTTATCTGTGGGAAGATAATTATCAACCTCCGGCAGTTTAAGCGGCAATTCACTTTCAGGTAGAGCAACCCAACCGCACTGGGCGCAATACACAACCGGAATAGGCTCTCCCCAATAACGCTGGCGTGAGAAAACCCAATCGCGCAGTTTAAAGTTTGTTTTTTCTTCGCCCAACTTGTTTTCTTTTATATATTCTGTGATTTTAACCTTAGCGTCTTCCACTGAAAGCCCGTTCAAAAAGCCCGAATTAGACATTACCCCTTTTTCACAATCTGTAAACGCTTCAACTTCAATATTGCCGCCCTTCACCACCTCAACAATCGGCAGGTTGAACTTTTTAGCAAATTCATAGTCGCGGCTGTCATGCCCCGGAACCGCCATGATGGCACCCGTTCCGTATGACATTAAGACGTAATCAGAAATAAATATGGGTATTTCTTCTTGGTTAACGGGATTGATTGCTTTAACTCCGTCTAAGAGAACGCCTGTTTTATCTTTCGCCATTTCACTTCGCTCAAAGTCGCTTTTTTTTGCCGCTTTTTCTTTGTAGTCGTTAATTTCGTCTACATTTTTGAGCGTTTTATCGGCCACCCATTTTTCTATGAAGGGGTGTTCGGGGGAGATGACCATATAAGTCGCCCCGAAAAGAGTGTCCGGGCGGGTGGTATAGACTTCTAACGGCGCACCGGCGGTGGTTTTAAAACTAACCTGCGCCCCTTGAGATTTGCCTATCCAGTTAATTTGTGAGCTTTTAATTCTGTCGAGATAGTCAACCTCGTCAATGTCTTGAATCAGCCTGTCGGCGTATTCGGTGATTTTCAACATCCATTGGCTTTTAACCTTGCGGACTACCTCTCCGTGACAGCGTTCACAGTTGCCTGCCACAACCTCTTCATTAGCAAGCACTACTTTACAAGATGTACACCAGTTTACCGCCGCTTGTTTTTTATAGGCAAGCCCTGCCTTAAAAAGTTGCAGGAAAATCCACTGTGTCCACTTAAAATAATCGGGGTTGGTGGTATCAACCTCGCGTTGCCAGTCAAAAGAAAGCCCCAACGACATGCACTGCTCTCGAAACCGCTTTATATTTTCGGCGGTGACCTTAGCAGGGTGGATTTTATTTTTAATCGCATAGTTTTCAGTGGGCAGACCAAACGCATCCCACCCTATGGGAAATAACACGTTGTAGCCTTCCATTCGTTTTTTGCGCGACACTATATCCAAAGCGGTGTAGGGGCGTGGGTGACCCGCGTGCAACCCTTGCGCCGACGGATAAGGAAATTCCACAAGCGCGTAAAACTTAGGTTTGCTTTTATCAATTTTCGCGCTGAAAGTGTTGTTTTTCAGCCAATAATCCTGCCATTTCTTCTCGATGGCTGCGAAATTATATTTACTCATTCTATACTCACACTATCCTTTGCGTTTTTAAATAAAACACCAATGGCAATCGAGGTTAATCCCATAACCACAATCGCGCACCCGGACAGCACGCCTAAAAGGTTAACTCCGATTTGCGCGCTTGCTAACGGGTAGGCGATAAACACTATACCTATGGCTATAGAAATAAGGGCGGCCGCCAAAATTAAATACCAAACTTTCACCCCGAACTTCTTGAGTTTCAGTGAAATCACGATATTAAGCGTACCCGTGAACAAAAGCCAAACTGCCGCTAAAATCTCAATCAGCACAACACCCGCGATTTTTGTTTCAGTTCCGCCAAAAAACATTGCCAGCCCGAAAGCTACGAGTAAAACCCCTGCTATTAATTCTAAAGTGCGCCGTTTTTCTTTATCTTTAGCAAGCACAAAGTTTAAAATCATTCCCAACCCGTTGAGGGTTATCGCGATAAAGACCAATATAACAAAAAACTTTGGCTCAATTATGAGAAAGACACCTAAACCGAGCATAATAATCCCGATAATCATGGCTTTGGTGAAGCCGGTTTTTTCGCTTACCATTTTATTCTGCCTCCTCTTTGGTTTCTGTAGTTTCTGTACTTTCTGTAGTTTCTGCGCTCTGTGTTTCTGCGTTCACTATTTCCGGGTTTGTGAAGTTTTTTCCCGACAGTGCCGATGCGAGCAGTGAGAAACCGCTGAATACGAGTGACACTCCTGCAAATATGCCGATAAAGTTGGTGAAAACGAACGCGCTTCTAATCGGGAACGAGAGAAAGAGCAGCCCTGCAATTATAGAAAGCACACCGCACACAGTGACCCAAGCCCCGCTTTTTCCTGTGGCTTTTTTCATACCAAAACCGCTGCCTATGTTGCAAATCCCGGCAAAGACAATCCAAAACGCCATTATATACTCTAACAAGACAACCCCATAAAACATTTCTTTAAGGTCTGCCAAAAGCATTGTCACACCGAAAATAATGTGTAGAATTCCGGCAAGCAAGTCCCAACCGTTGCGCCTGTCTTTCGCTAAAATGTACATCATCACAAGAAACACTCCACCTGTCGCAACAACGAGACTAAACAGTTCCATAATAAAGAAGGGGTAGAACATAAGGAAAAACCCCACACCCACCAAAACGAGCGCGATTAGAGCAGAGGCGACCTTCATTCTCTTAAGAAACTCAAGTTTTTCATTCACCTGTTCATTGATTTTATTTGTCATTGCATAATTCCTCCTGTAAAAATTATTAATAATTAACAGTATAACACATTCTCAGCTTGTTGTCAACATTTTGCTTATTAAAGGAATATATAGCTTAGGGGCTTTAACACAACGTTTTTACATCATACTTTTCTATATGTTCATCGTTTGTTATTATTGTCATATTCCTCAAATTCTTCCATAGGTGCGTTGAAGTCGTCCGACATCCAAACTTTCCCCTCTAAACCACCAAATCTAACTTCTTTAGCAAGCGGCTGTTTTGGTTCGTTCTCATCAATAAAATCAATAAACGGTGTATTTCTTAACATAGAGAGAAAGCCGCTTATCATGTTATTGTCCACATTTTCTTTAATAGCAATAGTATATTTTTGCATTATAGCACCCCCATAATTTACGCCAATAATTCAATAATTAGTTGTCAACAAAGTCTCTGCCGTTAAAACAGTCAGCACTAAGCCGACTATAAAAATCAGCAGCAGACCGCCCCTGAACATGTATATTTCCCTCTCGGATATTCGCCGATTGTGGGTGCACTCCATTAGTTTGTCGAAAAAAATCGAACCAAACAATCCAAACAACAACATTAATACTCCGAAAACAAAACCGGTGAAAGCCATTTATAAACCTACTCCCCTTTTAAAACTTGCTTGTTTTTTAAAACGCATGAAACGCCGCTGATTACGGTCAGCAGTGTTATAATCCACATTATTATAGTTGTTGTCAGAGCGGTGAAATCTCCAATCGACAAGCCGATAATTGCGGTTTCGCTCGTTTGAGCAATGTTTAGGGCTATTATTATTATTATGCCGAACATGGTGACGGCTGTTTTAAGTTTTCCCAATTTATCGGCGGCTATAACCGTTTTTTCGCGCCGCCCGACTGCCACAAGTCTTACCCCCGAAACAACAAAGTCGCGTGTTATTATTACGATTACCATCCACGCGGGTGCCCAGCCTAAGTCTAAAAAACAAACGAGTGCGGCGGTGACTAAGACCTTATCTGCCAACGGGTCTAAAAATTCGCCGAACTTTGTGACCATGTCGCGATTTCTTGCGACACGTCCGTCAATATAATCGGTGATTCCGGCGATAATAAAAACTAAAACCGCCCAAATAAAGCCGTCATGAATATAGGCCTTGTCAACAAGCATAAACACAACAAAGACCGGAACTAAAACTATTCGTAACACCGTCAGCTTGTTAGCAAGGTTCATACAATTTCCCCTATCAAATTGTTTTCTAACGAGTCGGTAATCTTGACTTTGACAAAGTCGCCGATTTTTAAGTTGCCGCCCGACAATTTATCGGCTTTAAAATAGACCATTCCGTCAATTTCGGGGGCGAACATATAGCCGCGCCCAAAAAACATACTAAGATAACGGTCATAACCCTCGACCACAATCTCGTATTCTTTCCCCACGAGCGTTGAAAAAAAAGCGGCAGCCCTTATTGCTTGTTGTTCGTTTATTATGTCGGCGCGCGCTAAGCGTTCGCTCTCATCTGTTTGTTCGGGGAGTCGCGCCGCAGACGTTCCCTCTTCTTGCGAATAAGGAAAACAACCTAAGTGTTCAAATTTAACGTCGTTTACAAACTCGCAAAGTTCGTTAAATTGCTCTTCACTCTCGCCGGGGAAACCGACAATTACGGTGGTTCTTAAAATAATTGAGGGAATGTCTCGCCTTAACTTTGAAAACAGTTCGCTTAGTTGTTGGGGAGTATCTTTTCTGTTCATGGCGGCGAGAATTTCGCGGTTAGAGTGTTGAATGGGAATGTCAAGATATTTCACCACTTTTTCGCGATTTTTAATCACGTTTATAAGTTCATCAGTTATATTTTGCGGATAACAGTACAAGAGCCTGAGCCACTTCACGCCCTCTAACTCGCAGAGTTTTTCAAGCAATTCCGGCAAAGCTAATCGCCCGTAAATGTCTAAGCCATATCTTGTGGTGTCCTGGGCGATAAGAACCAACTCTTTCACCCCTTGCCGCACTAAATTCTCCGCTTCGTCTAAAATATTTTCGAGTTTTCGCGAACGAAACTTACCGCGAATTATGGGTATAGCGCAATAAGAACAGTTATTATCACAGCCATCGGCTATTCTTAAATAGGCATAATGGGGCAGTGTGCTTAAAACTCGCTCACCTTCCATGTTATGCTTTGTGTTGTCGGGTAACATAACCGCCTTTTTGTCTGATAAGACGGTGTTGATTGCCTCAACGACCTGCTGACTCGCACCGATTGACAAGATGCCGTCTATTTCGGGGAACTCTTTTTCAATCTCGTCACGATAGCGTTCAGGCAGACAGCCGGTGACGATAATCTTTTTGTTTAGCCCACTCTTGTCTTTTTCGCCGTCTTTTTTACGGCTGACGGCTTCTAAAATTTCTTCAATCGCCTCTTCTTTCGCGCTTTGAATAAAGCCGCAGGTGTTAATAATAACAACCTCCGCCTTACCCGGTTCATCGACAATTTCATAACCTGCCGCAATAATTTTAGCCAACATCAATTCGGCATCGCACTGATTTTTAGGGCAACCCAAACTAACAATCCCAACCCTCGTACTCTTGCTCATCTTTTCACCTCTATGGAGTATATAGCAATTGTTTTCAATTCAAATCCGTCGCCAACGGCGACTCCACAATTGTCAATTGTCAACTGTCAATTGTCAATTGACGACGTATGTCGTCATATTCGTGTCCTCTTCTGATTAATGCATCAATTGTGCGGCGAAGTTCTTTTTGTTGTGCTTCAGTTTTTATTTGTTGTGTCGGTAAATTTTTAGCTCTTTTTTTGAGAAACTCAGCGATTGCGGCTTTGTAATCATCGGCTTGATATTCCGACAACGCCGTGTCACAAAACTCACGTGATATGCCGTGCTTTTTTAACTCAAAGAAAACGAGTTTTCGCCCGTATTTCTTATTATGTATGAGGTGACGGCAGAGACTTCGCGCGTATTTTAAATCGTCAATAAACCCAAACTCGTGCATACTCTCAATTACACGTGCGCAAATGTTCTCTTCATAGTTTTTTAACAGTTTTTGCTTTAAATCATGTTCAGAATAATCTTTAGCCGCCAATAATCCCAACGCTTTTTTCTTAGCCGCTTTATATAAATCTTCCATCACCCTAATTCTTCAGGTGAAAATTCTTCAAGGGCATCATCTGTTTCTACCACCACGCTCTTTTTAGAAGATTTCGCGACAGGCTTAACAGACGGTTCAACGGGAACTGCAGGGCTTGTCGGTGTAGGCTGTGTCGGCTGCGTTTCTTCAGGAGCAATGTTTATTTTCTTTGCCGCCTCGCGGGTTTTAACTTCGATTTCTTTTCTTATTTCATCGTTTTGGGTTAAAAATGCCTTTGCATTATCCCTGCCTTGCCCTAAGCGTTCCTCGCCGTAATAGAACCAGGCTCCGCTTTTGCGTGTTATTCCCAATTCGCAGGAAACGTCTAAAATCTCACCGATTTTCTGAATACCTTTGCCGTAAATCATATCAAATTCGGCTGTCTTAAATGGTGGTGCTACTTTGTTTTTCACTATTTTGCAACGTGTTCTTACACCGATTTGTTCGCCGTTTTCTAATATGCGGTCGCTTGTTCGGCGCACTTCGATTCTCACCGATGAATAGAACTTCAACGCTCTGCCCCCGGGGGTAGTTTCTGCCGGGCCCACCGGGCTGTAACCGCCGATTTTCTCACGCACTTGGTTTATAAAAATAGCAACACAGTTAGATTTTGAAATAACAGCGGTGAGTTTTCTCATTGCCGCTGACATAAGTCGCGCTTGAACACCGACATGCGCATCACCCATTTCGCCGTCTATTTCTGCTTTTGTCACCATTGCGGCAACGCTGTCAAGAACTATTATATCAATCGCGCCCGAGCGCACTAAGGTTTCTATAATTTCAAGTGCCTGCTCACCTGTGTCGGGCTGAGAGACAAGCAACTCGTCTGTGTTCACCCCGAGAGCTTTTGCGTATACGGGGTCGAGTGCGTGCTCAACATCAATAAAAGCCGCCATACCTCCGCTTTTTTGCGCCTCGGCAACGGCATGTAATGTCACAGTGGTTTTTCCGCCGCTTTCCGGCCCGTAGATTTCGACAACCCTGCCGCGTGGCAGACCGCCAATCCCAAGGGCTAAGTCAAGGGTGAGTGAGCCGCTGGAGATGGTTTCAATGTTAAGTTGTCGGCTATTTTCACCGCCCATGTACATTACCGCGCCCGCCCCAAACTGTTGCTCTATGATTGTCATTGCGGCTTTTAACGCCTTTTGTTTTTCTTCTTTAGTTGCCGATTTGATTATTTCTAATCCCTTTTTACTTTCTCTTTTTGCCATTACTTTTTTCCTTTCTATTTCGACAGCAGTTGCTCTTTTTTCTTCAACAACCTTTCAATCTCGAGTTCGGTTGTTTTGGTGTATTCATATTTTGTATAGACAATCCTTTCAACGCCCGAATAATCTTTCATGATTGCGGGGTTCAAGCCTTGACATTCCATCAACTCAAAAACGGCTTCCGACTGCCCGTCACCCACTTCAACCGCAAACAGACCGCCAGATTTTAACTTTTTCGCCCACGCTTTAAAGATTTTCCTGTAAAAATCTAAGCCGTCATCTCCGCCGTAGAGTGCTTGTTTTGGCTCGTGGCGCACTTCTTTTTGAAGAGAGCGCATATCACTTGCCGAAAGATAAGGTGGATTGGCAAATATGCAGTCGGCTTCGGGAAATTTCTCAATCAACTGCTCATCGAAAATATCACCGTTGAAAACACGCACGCTATTTTTGACGTTGTTTAGCCTTATATTCTCCTGAGCGTACTCGAACGCCTTTTCAGACAATTCAATCGCCACCACTCGCACTTTATTATAACTCGCCTTAGCTAACGCAACCCCCACGCAACCCGAACCGGCGCAAAGGTCAAGCACAAGCGGCTTTTCAGTATCAACGCTCTTGATATAATCTAAGCCTAATTCGACTAAGAATTCGGTTTCGGGGCGTGGAATGAGTACCCCTTTCCCGACTTTCATGGGGTAACCGTAAAACTCCCATTCCCCCAAAAGATACTGCAACGGCTCGCCGTGGGCTCTTCTCTCTAACAATGCGTGATACCGCTTTGTATTTTTAACTCCGGCGAATTTTGCGATTTGCTCTAATTCTTCCTCTTGTGTCTTTGGGGTTCGTGATAATTCAAGCTCATCAAAAACGTGTTCAAACAACCAAATCGCCTCTTGCTTTGCGTTCTCAACCCCCCTACCCTCAAGATAAGAAGCCCCAAGCCCGACAATATGCTCTTTCACATTCATAGTTATACTCCCTCACTGTCAATTGTCAACTATCAACTGTCAACTGCCACCACCGGCATCACTGCCGCTATGGCTATTTCGATTTGTTTGTCGTCCGGCTCTTTGGTGGTGAGTCGTTGAATTGCCAATCCGGGGGCTGAGACAATCCGCGTTAAAATATTGTCGTGTCGCCCGGCAACACGTATAACCTCATAAGACAAGCACACCAACAGAGGCATCAACAAAATTTTTGCGATAACCCTTAAAAAATCGGCGACAAATGCTCCCACACCGAGATGCTCCACAAAAAACTCACTGTTAATGGGCATAATTGAATAGACAAGTATACTGACAGCAAGGGTTAAGAAGATAAAACTGGTTCCGCAACGGCGGTGAAAGCGGGTGTTCTTTCTGACATTTTCAACGGTAAGCTCTTGCTTTGCTTCATATGTCGCGATGGTCTTGTGTTCCGCACCGTGATATTCATAAGTTCGCTTTATATCAGCCATCTTAGACGTTCCCCATAAATATAAAACAAAAATAACGATTTTTACAACACCCTCAATCAGCGAACGATAGACTTGTATGTCATAATCGCCAACGCTTCTTGCCGCCGCTTGAATTCCGCTCACAATCCATGTCGGGATAAACATGAACAGCAAAAGTGCGAGAGCTATTCCGATGAACGCGCCTACGCTCATTATAACCGCCGACAATTTGTCGCCGAACTTCTTCATGAGCCATTCCTCGAAACCTGAGAGTTCTTCGCCCTCGTCGTCCATCATGCCCGAAATTTCGGCAGATTTGAGCATATATTTATAGCCGTCTTTCATCTGAATAACAAAGTTGAAAACACCGCGGATAAAAGGGGCTTTCTGATACCATTTGTCGGTTTTTATATCCCATTCTTCAAGGTGAATTTCGCCGTCTTTTTTGCGAACTGCCATAGCCGCCCTCGATTTGCCGCGCATCATTATGCCCTCGAAAAGTGCCTGTCCGCCAACCGCACGGCGTTGCTCTTTTTCTTTTTCCAAATTTAAGACCTCCTGATGTCAGTTGACAATTGACAATTGACAATTGACGAACAATTGACAATTGACAATGGACAATTGACAGTTATTGTGTCCGCTTCGCGGACGTTTTTAAAAATTTAACTATTGTGACTAATTCATATCCGTCGCCGTAAGGCGACTCAATAATTGTCAATTGTCAATTGTACATTGTCAATTGTTCGTCAACTGTCCAATAGTATTTCTTTAATCTCTTGCTCGGACATTCCGCGTTTTTTTAGTTTTTTAATAATTTCTGTTCGCTCTTCTTTACGACCCTTTTCCATGCCTTCTTCACGCCCTTTTTCCATGCCTTTTTCTATGCCTTTTTCTATGCCTTTTTCTATGCCCTTCTCCATGCCT
>WRLV01000041.1 GCA_009777445.1 Oscillospiraceae bacterium
CAGCAGTTTTACTAACTCCATTTCTTGTTCTGTTTGAATATTATTTGTTGTTCTCATTGCATTAACCTCCATTTATTTTTTTCTTATGGAGATTATTGACATTTACACGGGTGGTTATACAGACTCTATTAAATATGCAATGTTTATTTTCAGCTATCGTCTTTTTTATAAGTTTTTTTAAATTATGAATCAATTTCATTTTGAAAGGATTTTCATGAGAATTCATACCTGTTTCAAAATTTAAGTGAATTGGATATCCTTTTATATTTTCTTTTAAATATTCTACGTGTACGGAAATCGCGTTATCGTTTGAAAATTTTATGCCCTTATTCTTATTATGTTTTTTTATTTCTTCAATAGTTTTTTCAAAATCAATTTCATTTTTATATCTATACATATCTGTGTTCGGGAAAGATATAGTTTCATCTAATAACGAAACTAACAGTTTAGCAAAAGTGGTTTTACCGCTCCCACGAAATCCTGTTATTATAGCAGTGTTTTTGGATATGTCGGCTGATAAATCTGCTATTTCTCCTAAGCTGACTAAGCTTTTCAAGGAGAAGACATGAAATTCTTTATAAAATATACCATGAGTCATCCTCCCGCCTAAGTTTTCATTTGCTACCAGAGAAAGAGGGTTAGAGTTAAAATAATTTGTTGGGTTAACTCTCCTCAAAGCCTGAAAAAAGTTTGAATACTCGTTGTTTTCTTTACCTGTCATCATTGCATTTAACCTCCTCATTTTTACGTTTCGTGGTTTTATTAGGGCAAGTTCACTCTTTCACCCTTCTACATAATATACCATATTCTTCCAAAAATTGCAATAGCAAGCAAAGAAATTCGTGATTATATATATATATATATATATATATAATGTTGAATATTTTTGTGGGTTTTGACGGACAGTTGACAGTTTTGGTGTCCGCTTGCGCGGACTGGTTTAAAATAAAACGCCCATCTCCCACCCCACCCTCACCCATTCTCACAAGACATTCCAAACAAAAAATTAAAAAATATTAAGTTTAAAACCTCTTGCGCTTCGCGCGGATTTATGTTATAATAGTGAACAAACAGCCGGTGAGCTGACTTAAAAAAATAAGGAGCGTGAATTATGTCTAACGTAAAATTTCTTTCAGGGGAAAATATTCCGCTGGAAATGCACAAGGTTCGTATGGTGCAAAGAGTCAATCTTATTCCCGTTGAAGAGCGCAAGGAGCGCATGGAAGAAGCCGGAAACAACACCTTTTTGCTGAAAAATCGCGACGTGTTTATGGACATGCTCACCGACAGCGGTGTGAACGCCATGAGCCAAAACCAATACGCGGCAATGATGCAAGCCGACGACAGCTATGCCGGCTCTGAAACGTTTTACCGCTTAGAATCGGTGTTGCAAGAAATATTCGGGATGAAATATTTCCTCCCTGCCCACCAAGGGAGAGCGTGCGAGCATATCATCTCAAGGGTTCTCGTTAAACCCGGCTCTACTGCTATTATGAATTTCCACTTTACCACCACAAAGGCGCATATAACCGCATGTGGCGGCGATATTGAAGAAATCGTAATCAAAGAGGGCTATAAAATAAAAAGTGATGCCCCCTTTAAAGGAGACATCGACATAGACAAGCTCAAAGAATTGATTAATAAGTTGGGAAGAGACAAAATCTCATTCGTCAGAATGGAAGCGGGAACCAACCTCATAGGCGGTCAACCCGTGTCAATGAAAAACATGAGAGAGGTTTCAGAAATTTGCCGAAAAGCTGACATTCCTTTCGTTTACGATGCCAGTCTTTTGTCCGACAACCTTTATTTTATAAAAATACGCGATGAGGACTACAAAGACGTTTCCATAAAAGACATAATTCTCGAAATCGCTTCTCTCACCGATATAATCTATTTCTCTGCTCGAAAGTTAGGCTCGGCGCGCGGCGGCGGAATTTTAGTGAACGACAATTCGCTGTTTCTCAAGATGCGTGAGTTAGTTCCGTTGTATGAGGGCTTTTTGACTTATGGTGGAATGTCTGTGCGCGAAATGGAGGCACTCGCCGTGGGGCTTGAAGAAACGCTTGATTTCGACGTCATCAGCCAGACACCGCTTATCGTAGAAGCAATGTGTAACGAGTTTGTGAAAAAAGGAATCCCGGTCGTTACCCCACCCGGGGGATTGGGTTGTCACGCAGACGCAATGGAAATCTGCTCACACATCCCAAAATCACAATATAGGGCAGGGGCATTAGCGGCGGCAATCTATATAGCCGGCGGTGTGCGTTGCATGGAAAGAGGGACATTGAGCGAACAACGCAACGCCGACGGAAGCGAACGCTTCTCGGAAATGGAACTCGCACGTCTTGCGGTTCCGCGACGGGTGTTTACACTTTCGCACGTCAAGTACGTCGCCGACCGCATGGACTGGCTCAACCAAAACCGCCAACTGATAGGGGGCTTAGAGTTTATCGAAGAACCCAAAGTCTTGCGATTCTTCTTCGGCAGATTAAGACCCGTCGACGACTGGCAAGAACGTTTGGTAAAACAGTTCCGTAAAGATTTTGGCGATAGCCTGTAGGCAGTTGACAATTGACAATTGACAGTTGACAATTGTGGAGTCGCCTTGCGGCGACGGATTGTAGGGGACGGGCTTGCCCGTCCCGAATTTTGCCCGTCCCGAATTTTGCCCAAAAACAGCAGTAATCTCGAGAGAGGTTACTGCTGTTTTTTTATGTTTTAAATAAACAAAGGCAAAACAAATTTTGCTCTGTTATAATTTAGTAGAAAAGCTGTATCCTACACTTTTTTCATTGATGAGGTATTTTTTGGCTGACTTTAACTTTTGGCGGAGTGTAAAGACGTGGTTCCAGACTAAGTTGTTGGTTGGTGGTTCGCGCTCTTTCCAAATTTCGTCGCATAGTTGCTCATAGGTAATTATTATGTTGCGGTTAAGGGCGAGATAATACAAAATGTCGTATTCGGTTTTGGTTAAGTTGATTTTTTTGTCCCAGACGTAAACGCTATGCTGTAAAGGAGCAATCAGCAATTCTTTAAACACCAAAATGTTTGACGGCTCGGGGTTTGAAGGGTTCTCGTTTTCAAGGGAAATTTTGGTTATATGCGCCATCACAACTTCAATGTTTTCGCTTGTGGTTTTTTGAAAACGCCCGTACATATTCGCACCGTTAGTTACGGCAAAGCTCTCTTTTTGCGCGCTGTAATTACAATCATCAGTGGCGATAAAAATCGGGCATTTCGTCACACTTCGCATAGCTCTGAGCAGGGGCATAAAGTCAACAACGTTGCTGTTTATGCCCACGTATAAATAGTTGTTTTTCTTCAATTTTTCGATGCCTTGTGTCATTGTATCAACACGTTCCATATCAATGCCGCGCTCTGATTTCCAAACGGCGGCTTCACTTTCGGCGAGTTTTACGTCGCTGTCAACAGACAAATATTTAAAATTCATGTTTCAAGGCTACTCCTCTTTTTTACTATCATTGTCAGTAATAATCATAATTATACTAAAAACAGGAAAGGAAGTCAAAAAGTAATGTATTGTGCGATTATAGGAAAGTCAATTTTTGAGATGGCGAGCGGCTTAGATGAGAAGTCGCCAAAGTGTATTGAGCTTAAACTTGAAATTGCGAAAACGCTGTCAGAGTTGAGTGCTATGGGGGTGAGCGATTTTATTTGTAATGCAGAGTGGGGGTTTTCATTGTTCGGGGCAGAAATTTTGCTTGGAATGTGTCAGACGGCTCTTGTAAAAGCCAAACTGCACATCATCGCCCCATTTGAAGAACAATCCGTGATGTGGACAAATGAAGCGCGCGAACGGTATTTTAACGTTCACGTGGCAGCAGACTCTGTGAAGTTTGTCACTCGCAGAAAACGCACGGACTCCTACCGCGTTTGCGATAAGGCAATTATAGACAAGTGTGCTATTTTGCTAACCGACGACGAGGGCTGTTTTGCGGCACAATATGCACAGGTGAATGATAAAGAGCAAATTGTTTTGGGCAAAAGCAATTCTAATTGCATATTATAAAGGGCATGGGTACGCCCATTATATGAAATATACCACATTTCTGCAAAAAACACAATAGCGCAAAAAAATCCCACTATATATAGTGGGATTTTTTTGTATATTTTTCACAAAATTATGCGTTTCGGATTCTGTATAAGACGGGCTTGCACGTGCCTAATTGTTTGTAGTTAGGTCTGCTTCCCATTTGCGCCTTGCTCTGTATTTTGCGATTGCGTGTTCGTCTTTACTGATTGTATTTAAAATTTCGGTAGCCATAGCGATTTCCTCCTTCACCCTCATGGTCTCGCTGATTTTAGCTTTAAACTGCGGATTATCCGCGTGAGCAAAGAACATTGTCCAGATTTCAAGCGCGCTCATTTCGGTTATCGGCTTAGCCAAAACATCACCGAGTTTCGGAACTTAATTTTTTTAAAGATTTCATATTCATTTTGAAGGCTGTCACCTTGCATTTTTGTAGATTGCATTTCAATCTTGATTTGTTTTCCGTTGCTCGTCAGGCAGTTAACGTCAAAGCGTTCTTGCTTTTCTAATATTTTTAAGAATTATTATTCTGAGTGTTTGGGAAAATGTTTCATGCGTTTGGCGTGGAATACAATTGAGCAAATAAGGGTAATATAATAGCATGAAAAAACACATTGACAAAGTTTTAAAGGCTCTGATTGGGCTGTTGTGCGGTGGGCTTAACGGGCTGTTTGGTTCAGGCGGCGGCGTTGTCGCTGTGCCTTTGTTTAAGAAGTTGGGGCTTTCCACCAAAAAATGTCACGCCACATCGGTTGCACTAATATTTTTCTTAAGCCTTTTATCGGTTATTTCGCTGTCAGTCAGTGGCAACTTAGATTACGCCACGACGATGGAATACCTCCCAGCAGGGGCGGTAGGCGCGGCTGTCGGAGCGTTATGGCTGAAAAAAATCCCGAACCACGCGCTAAGACGAATTTTCGGGTGTATTGTCTTAGCATCGTCAATAAGGTTGTTGTTAAAATGAATATAATTATAGGATTTTTCACAGGAATAACCGCCGCAATGGGTTTAGGCGGCGGCTTTATATTAATCATATGGCTAACGATTTGGGAGAATGTTGCGCAAAAATCGGCGGGCGGAATTAACCTCTTATTCTTTTTACCCATAGCACTTATATCAATTATTCTGCATAGCAAAAACAAGCTCATAGAGTGGAAAATCCTACCCATAATCTGCATAGGCGGCGCACTCGGGGTAGGATTAGGTTTGTTTTTGTTCAAAACTTTAGACGACCAGCTACTCCAAAAAGCATTCGCCGTTTTACTGTTGCCGGTGGGCTTGAGGGAGTTGTTTCACAAGAAGAATGTCTAACTTTCCTGCAAGAGCAAGCTCAATTTCCCCAAGGTCGCTTTTGCTTCAACGTGACCTTGTTCTGCCGCCATGCTGAGCCATTTTACGCCTTCTGAGAGATTGTTTGAGTCGCCGCTCAAGCCTTTTACAAACATAAGCCACAGTTCAAATTGTGCGTTTGCGTTTTCTACTTCTGCGGCTTTGCGAAGCCACTTCGCGGCTTTTTCATAGTCTTGCTCTACGCCGGTTCCGTTCAGATACATGAGAGCTAAGCTGTATGGCGCGCGCGCGTTGCCCTGCTCTGCCGCTTTGGTATACCAATAAGCCGCTTTAATAAAGTCGCGAGTTATTGTCTCGTGGTAAAAACCCAATCCAAATTGAGCTTGAGAATGCCCTTGCTCTGCCGCTTGACAGTACCAAGAGGTTGCTTTGACGTAGTCTTTTTCAACACCCACGCCGTTTAAATAGAACATACCGATTTTATAGCGCGACTGATTATGCCCTTGTGCCGCCGCCTTTTCATACCACTGCGCCGCCTTAAGGTCAGTCTGGGGAACGCCCTTGCCAATCGTGTAGAGCTCTGCCAAACGATATTGCGCTTCCGTGTGGTCTTGCTCTGCCGCTTCTATGTACCACTGCGCCGCTTTTGAGTCGTCTTGAAGGACTTCATTGCCCTCGGCGTACATTACTGCCAGCTCATATTGGCTTTCAACATCACCTTTTTCGGCTTCAGCGGTAAGCTCTTGAGCCTTAGAAAGCCGTTTTTCTTTCTTCAAGCTCTTGTCAGCCCCGCACTTTGTACAATTAGTCTGATAACCGACGTTTCTGTAATTACACTTGCCGCATTCCCAACTGTCGAAAGAGGCACCGGTTGGCGAATCAGTGGTTTCGGGAGTTTCGGGAGTTTCGGAAACTTCGGGCTGTTCCACCGGTTCATCTTTTGCGGCAACGTCATCAACCAACAAATCAGTATCAAAACTCGCTCCTGACGTGTCATCGCCCTTTGTTGGGGGAACAGCTGTGGGAGTTTCCTCTGCCGCAACAACAGGCGCAGGAATCGGAACGGGGGCAGGAACAGGAACCGGAGTAGGAATTGGCGTAGGAATCGGAATAGAAGCAGGAACGGGCGCGGGAGGAGTATCAACTACAGGTTCGCTGTCGGGCGTGGACTCTACAGTTTCGGTGGGAACGGGTGGCAACGCGGAATCCGATGATGGCTCAATTGGCGGTTCAATTGCAGGCTCAACCGGCGGTTCAGCCGGAGGCTCGCCGGGTGTTCCGTCTCTGTTGCAGCCACAATTTCTGCAAGCGAGCAAATCCCCTAAATTTACGCAATGACATTTCATACATAACCAACGTTCAATATCCATTTTATTTCCCTCCGACTAAATTTATTTTAATAAGTAAATTCTACCACAAAAAACATATAAAGTCAAGTCGATTTTGATATATTGACGAATAAAAATTATTAAAAAATTATTGAACAACAGAATAGTTGACAGTTGTCGATTAATGTGGTATTATTAATATCAAATACGTCCGCGCCAGCGGACTCAATAATTGTCAATTGTCAACTGTCAATTGTTCGTCAATTGTCAATTGTCTTTGGAGGTTTGTTTGAAAAAGAAAAAAGATAAAAGAGCAGAGGCGTATATCGAAGGAGCGGGAGAGGTTATTGAAAAACCCATAACCGACACGCTCACCGAAAATTATATGCCTTATGCCATGAGTGTGATTGTGTCGCGCGCTTTACCCGAAATAGACGGCTTTAAGCCGTCTCACCGAAAACTGCTTTATACTATGTATAAGATGGGGTTGCTTGGCGGCGCGCGGACTAAATCCGCCAATATTGTGGGGCAGACCATGCGGCTTAATCCCCACGGCGATGCGGCTATTTATGAAACTATGGTGAGGTTGGCAAGGGGCAATGAGTCGCTTTTATTGCCACTTGTTGACAGCAAGGGAAATTTCGGCAAGGCATATTCACGCGATATGGCATACGCCGCCGCCCGTTATACCGAGGCAAAGCTTGAAGCTGTTTGCAGAGAGCTTTTTGAAGACATTGATAAAGACACCGTTGATTTTGTCCCCAACTATGACAATGAAACGGTTGAGCCTGTGTTGTTGCCGGCGAAGTTTCCGGCTATACTCGTGAACAGCAACATCGGGATTGCCGTTTCAATGGCTTCAAATATCTGCTCATTTAATGCGGCAGAGCTTTGCGAAACCACTGTCGCGCTTATGAAAGACCCGGACCATGACATTATAAGCACATTAAAAGCCCCCGACTTTCCCGGAGGTGGCTTTATCGTTTATGATGAGAATGAGTTGCGCGCGATTTATGAGACAGGCAGGGGTTCTTTCAAAGTTCGCTGCAAATACAACTACGACCGCGCCGCCAACGTTATAGAGGTAACAGAAATTCCGCCGACCACCACCGTTGAGGCAATTATGGACAAGGTTGTTGAACAGGTTAAGCTGTCTAAAATCAAAGAAATCAGCGATATTCGTGATGAGACCGACCTTTCGGGGTTAAAATTGGCGATTGATTTAAAACGCGGAGTTGATGCCGACACGCTTATGAAAAAGCTTTATCGCACAACGCCGCTTCAAGACTCGTTCTCAGCGAATTTCAACATACTTATTGCGGGAACGCCTCGTGTCATGGGGGTAAAAGAAATACTAAACGAGTGGATTGCTTTTAGAATCGACTGCGTTAAAAGAAGGGTGTTTTTTGAGCTTAACAAAAAGAAAGAAAAGCTGCACTTATTATTAGGGCTTAAAAAAATCTTGTTAGACATTGACAAAGCGATTAAAATTATTCGCGAGACCTCCGAAGAGGCAGGAGTCGTTCCAAACCTTATGATAGGTTTTGGAATTGATGAGGTTCAAGCTGAATACGTTGCCGAAATAAAATTACGTCACATTAACCGTGAATACATTACCAAAAGAATCGCCGATATTGAGGAATTACGCGCCGCTATTGCCGACATGGAGGAAACCCTTGAAAGCAAACGCAAAATTCGCGCCATAATAACGCAAGACTTGAAAGAAATAGGCAAAAAATATGCTCAACCGCGAAAAACGCTGTTCGCCGACCCACTTGGCGATGACGAGGCGGTTGTTGAAGAAGTGGCAGACTATCAGGTTAACCTCTTTTTGTCACGCGAGGGCTATTTCAAGAAAATCACCCCACTATCACTGAGAATGGGGGGAGAGCAAAAGTTGAAAGAAAGCGACAAGCTTGTGTATGAAATGCAGGCGACAAATCGCCATGAGTTTTTATTTTTCACCGACAAGGGCGATGTTTATAAGAGCAGGGCATCTGATTTCGACGACACAAAGGCAAGCGTTCTCGGGGATTATATTCCATCGAAGCTTGATTTCAGCGAGAATGAAAACGTTGTGGCGTTTGTCAGCACGCTTGATTATTCTGAAACGTTAATTATCTTTTTCGAGAACGGAAAATGCGCGAAAGTTCCGCTAAGTTCGTATCTAACCAAAACCAAACGCAAAAAGCTCCAAAGCGGTTATAACACCACGTCAAGGCTTGTTTCGTTAACGATTATAAACGATGACGAGGACTTTTTGTTGCAGTCAGACAAAGGCAAAGCGGTGCTTTTCAACACCGCGCTCGTTCTGCCCAAAGCCACCCGCGACACCCAAGGCGTTCAGGTAATGCGCCTAACTAAAGCCAACCTCAAAAGCGCAACGATTTATACAGAAGGACTATTAAAAAACCCCAACGAATACAGAATCAAAACCCTCCCACAGGCAGGCGCGCTGATTAAAAGTAGGGGTGTGCAATTGACGATGGATGACAGTTGACAATTGACAATTGAGAGTTGACAGTTATTGTGTCGCCTTGCGGCGACGGATTTGGAATTATAACAGCTACACCGCCCGGCAGTTTTTGTTGGGCGGTGTTTTTGGTTGGAATGTCTTGCGGGAATGGGGTCGGGTGGGGTGAGGAGATGGGGCTCTCGCTTTTTGCAAAAATTTTGATGATTTTGTCGAAAAATAGCTTGACTTTACGGTTTTGGTATGGTATAATGTGGGTGTTGGTGAGAGGTGGTAATGTGTTGATGTGCGTGGTTGATGCTGATTTTTGTTGGTGCTGGGGTTGGAGTGAGGGCTGAATGTAACGGGTGGTTGTTGTTAAAAAGGGGCGATGTGTATGAAACTCAATGCTGAATTTACTTTTGATAAAGCAGGACAAGGTTTGTTTTACCACGGTATGATTAATGGGGATAATCAATCCTTTTCTGTTGTATACGACTGCGGAACGCTTCAAAACATAAAAGGTGCAAAGCGGAACTTGTCGAATGTAGTAAGCGATTACAAAATGCACTATGGCTGTAATAATATTGGGTTACTGGCGATTTCTCATTTCGACTTCGACCACGTTTCGCATATACCCGAATTATTATCTAATATAAAAGTAGATACTGTAATGCTCCCGTACTTAGCCGAGGAACTTCGCATCGTGTTTTTGGCGAAAGCGTTACATAAGCTCGAAACAAATAGTAATGACGAAGATGTTGACACCCAAAGTCTTACCTTTCTTTTTAGTAAGCCCGTTGCTTTTTTTGAGGAATACGGCGCAAGGCAAATAATTGAGATTCAAAGCGATGATGGCGATGATATGCAGTCAAAAAATAACTATGATGACTTTCCGCATAAACCTAAATTTCATCCGAATGATGCCAAACCAAGAATCGAATATGTGACCGGCGGAAAGGTGCTTGAGGAGAAAAACGATTATAGGAACTATGCGTTATATAGCGGTTGCCCGACATTTAGAGTCGTCATAAACCAACTTTCGTGGTTATTTACCCCGCTCAATGTTCGAGAAAAACTTCCTACTGCTTTTTATAATGAAGTAAGAGACCTATTGGAAAGATACGACAATGATTGGAATGAAATTCTTTCCAGTAAAGAAAGAATAAAACAACTTACTCAATTGTACGATTCTTTTATCGGCAGAGGAAAAAGAAACGCACACTCGTTATTATTGAGACATGAACCGGAGCAATATAGCTGTTTAAGAGGAACGACACATTGTTTCTGTAAAAATCATAAATGCAGAATGTGCTGTGTTTGTCGTAACGATTGCAAGGAGTGTTTTATCGAATGTGGATTGCGTAGAGAAAAATCAACTACAGTATTGTTGGGGGATTTGGAACTTGACGGGCAAGCGAAATCGGTTTTACAAGATGAATCATTTATACGCAGGGACAGTAAAATTATTTTAATCCCGCATCATGGCGCAAACAGCGATGATGTTAAGTGGCTTGACGAGCAATGTAATAGCGAAGCTCTGCTCGCCGTGTCGTATGGAACAAAAAATAAGTGGAAGCACCCACAATTTATGTATGACGGCACGATAGCTGATGTGAGGAATAGAATTATTTTTGTCAATGAAATTAAGGATTTTAAGTATAGAATTGTTTCATGGAGTTAACCATAACAACCTCTTTCATCCAGAAAAGAGTAGTTGTCTTCATTGGTTATGGAGGTGTAATCATGTTTGCGACCGGAGATTTCGACCGCTTGCGTTGCGATGTTATGAATCGTTACGAAGATGACCTTGATACTCCTATAACATTCGGAGTTTTGATTGCAGATTATGACCAATCGTTATCAAGGAAATATATCCTAAATTATTTAGATATTTTCAATAACCTTTCGGGGGATTATATAGACTTTTTTATACCGGGATATATCACTTATGACCGCCACGATACGAAGAAAGTTTGCAGAATTGGTGAGGAAAATTATTATTTTGCACGAGAACTTTTCCATGAGTTTGTTGGAAAACTAAAAATAGAATTCGGAGTCGCTTACGAATATAATCCTATTTTAGTTTTGCTCGAACTTACGAGGACTGACTTTTATAGGTCAAGGAAAATGATAATAGAACTCGATAGCCAAAACAATGATATAAAACGAACAGGAGTATTGTTTCAACGAATATTTGAAATTGCAAGAAAGTATACTTCTCTCGACGATTTTTCATATGGAATGAGAAAAACATATATAAAAGGCTCTGTTCTGGATAGCTTTGTTAACGCTTTAGACAATAGTATTATCACAGAAATTAACGCAAGACGTGAGGGGATAAGACAGTATAGAATACGTTAATTGATATTGTAACGCGATTTCAACCTAACCCCCGATAATCTTACAAATCACTGAGACCCAATTTAATCATGCTTTCCACCGAAACAAGAAAAATTTCAAAAATAGGTTGCATTTCTCCTATTTGTGTGATATAATGAGAGTATCACATGAATAGGAGGTTTTGTTTATGCAAATTAACACTAATAATTTGGTTTCCATAACCGAAGCAAATCAAAACTTTTCTCGCGTTGCAAGGCTTGTCGATGCAACCGGCGCGGCGGTAATCCTAAAGAACAATGCGCCGCGATATATCCTCATGGAGTACAGCCGATTTGAGAGCGATGAGTTCGCTGATACCGCAACGGTGCAGGAAATCGGCGAAAGGCTCGTCAAAAAGCACCTTAACGCCTTTAAGGAGCTTGCAAAATGAGAATGATGTGTTTGAATTTATAATTGAGTACAGTTAATTTGCTTCCGCTAATAACCATATTCGCGTTATCCCCCAACCCCCACATTAGAAAAATAATGAAATGCCCTATAACCCCCCAACCCATTTTCGCAAGACATTCCAACCGAAAACACCGCCCTGCACTCGTTTGTGCCGGGTGGTTAACCTTTGAGATAATGTTAGCCATTGTGAAAGTTTTACCCGAGCCGGTGACAGCCATAAGTGTTTGCTCACGCTCACCGCGTAAAAGCCATTCCCAAATTTGCCACTTAAAATGAAAAAACGAAGCCCTAAGAAGCCTCGCTTTTCTTTTCACAATGCGGTTTTATTATTCCTTAACGGTGAATGTAGCAACAATTTCTAATGCCCTATCAAGGGTTGCTTCGTCTATTCTTTCGAGAAACACAGGGTTTCTTGCTTCCATGTCGATTGTTTTAATGTGGTCGCAAATAACAAAACCTTGTGTTTTGGTGTCCGCGCTTAAAGAGACTCTTGTAGGGAACGTTTTTCGTTTTGTTGTGATTGGGCAAACAATAAGCTGTTTGGTTTTTTCCGAAAACATTGAGCGAGAAATAACAAGCGCGGGGCGTTCACCTTTCTGTTCGTGTCCCAAAGCCGGACAAAAATCAACAAGAACAATATCACCTTGCTTTATTCTTCTTCCCAAAACCTTTCCCTCCCCACCGGTTCCATATTCAACCAAGCTCTGTCTTCATCGGTTAATTCATATGATTGCCCGTCCCAGCCTTCAAAAAGTTCTTCAAGAGTTTTCTTTTGTTTAACAGGGGCAATGAGTAGTTCGTTGCTGTCAAGAACCTTAAGGCTCACCACAGATTTATCTGAAATCCCTATCTGTTTCATAATGTTCTTAGGAATTCTTATCCCTACCGAGCCCCCCCAAGCAGAAACTTTTGCTGTTGTTTCCATAAACAAATCCCCCTTTAAAATAATATCATATATATCATATCATAATATCATTTTCTTTGTCAAGGCTATTATCGAATTTTTTAGTTTTTTTGCCTTTCCTCCTCCTACTCCCCCACAAAACCCCACCCGCAATCAACGCCGGTGTGACTAAAATTGCAACGGCTGTGCTTGGATTTTTTTCTTTTTCGCTCGACTCACCCTCTCCGCTGTCAATCGGGCGAGTGTCGTTGTCAAGGTCGCTGTTAGCGTTTTCGTCAAAGCTGTAGACCAACGCGAAAGTTGAAAATCTGTCGGTTTCAAAGCTGACTGTGTTGCCGTCATAAACGCAATCGAGAACAGTCCACACGTCGTTGTGAATTCTGATTACTTTAAACGTTATTCCGTTAACGCGCAATTCTTCGGGAACTTCTATTTGAAAATCAATCGGCGATTCGAGAACGGTCACTTTAACCAAAGTGTTGTCTGCAAGCACTTTATACTTGTTTATATCCAAAATGGAAGAAATGTTATTATTGCCTTTAGCCGCGTTTATGAGTGACATTTCTTTACTGTTTACGGTTTTCGTTATATCGTTAACGGTAAAAACAATTCTTACATCGTCGCCCATTTGCGCAAGCTCACTTTGCGTAAATATAGTGTCGATTAATTGTTCGATTTTGCTGATTTCTATGACTTTCGGTGATTTGTCGCACTGTTCAATTCTTACGTTAATGGTTCTTTGAGCATTGCCTGTATTGTCCGTTAATGTAAGAGTTGTGACGTTTTCGCCGGAGCGCGGCTCACCATTTTCACGCGGTGTGGCGGTGTTGTCTCGCTCGGGTGAAGTGGGCGAATTATCGGTGGCATTTGCCGGTAATGAGCCTGCCGGTTGCGCTGTTTGTGCCGATTCTCCCTGTGTTTGTGGAATGTCTTGTTGCGGCTGTTGCGGTGTTTGCTGTGAGGGAGCCGTTTGAGCTTGAGTCGGTTGCGTTGCTCCTTGAGACGGTGCTGTTTGCCCCGGTGCGCCTGATTGAGCCGGTGCGCCTGATTGAGCCGGTGCGCCCGATTGAGCCGGTGCGCCTGATTGCCCTGGTGCGCCGGTCGGTGCCGTTTGCCATGGTTGTGGTTGCGCGCCTCCTCTTTGCGGTGTGCGCCCACCCGGATGGTAGGAAGTGGAAGGTTGCGGTGCGTAGGTGGTGGCAATGGGAACGGTGGTTACGAGAGTTGGCGTAGGCGTTAGAGGTGTCGTTGGTGGAGTCGATGATGTCGGTGGAGCAGATGATGACGGTGGTGTTGGGGGAGTTGTCGGAGGAGTTGTCGGAGGAGTTGTTGGCGTTGGTGTTGGGGGAGTTGTTGGGGTTGGCGTTGGTGGCGTTGATGATGTAGGTGGTGTTGATGAAGTTGGTGGCGTTGAAGATGTTGGCGGTGTTGGAGGTGTTGATGATGTCGGTGGGGTTGATGATGTTGGCGGCGTTGGTGGCGTTGATGATGTTGGTGGAGTTGTTGTTGATGTTGGAGGAGTTGTCGATGTTGGAGGAGTTGATGATGATGGCGGGGGCGTTGTTCCACCTGCACATACGCACGGAATCTCACCGCATTCGGGGCAAGGTGTGGTGGTCGAATTACACGTTTCACACTCACAGTCGCAGTTGTCTTCATCGCAAACGCAATCGCACGGCACTTTTTCGCCACAATTGCACAAGACAATCCCCTCAGAATTGATATAGCTCACATTGTCTGATGTGTCGGTGAGTTTTACATAAATTACGTATTTGTTGCTCGGCTCTATGTTGAATTGAGTTGAATATTCACTCCAAAGCGCGTCGTCAAGGGCTTTAACCTCTTCTAACGATAAGCCGACAGATGAGAGGTAATACTCAATTTTTACATTTTCGCCGCTATTATCATCGGCGGTGATGATAATCGTTTGGGTTTCTTTAAAGAACAACCCGAACGTGATTGTGTTCAAAAACGCATTCCAACCGTGGGTTCCTAAGGTTATTTCGCCGGTCGGTGGCGTGGTGTCTTTGAGTTTTTCGATGGAACGTGTTTGTGCGAATTCGCAATCGAGACACTCTCGTTTCTCTTCTCCTTCTTCTATAAGACTTGGTGGTTTTGTTTCAAACCAGTCGTCCCACGTGTGGTCCTTAGCAGGGAATATTTCTTCAAGGCAACTTGCCACTGTGCAATAAACCGGGGTTTCACAGTTAGTTTGTTCACCGTGGGTATGCCCTAAAGGTTGAGTTGGGCGGTATACGTTTGAGTCACAAAGCGTGCAGAATGCCATTTCAACACCGCTGCTTGTGCAGGTGGCTGTGTCGCCCGAAAAATCGTCATCGGTTAAGTTTTCGTGCAGGCAGTCAGACCATTTCGCCCACAAGTTTTTGTTCCCGAAGTCGGTTGGCGTAAGCTCATATATCGGCGTGCCGTCTAAATCCTCGTTGTCAAACCACCCTGCAAAATGCGCCTCAGCTTTGGTTGGCAACGGGAGGGTAAACCCTAAACCGTATGTATAATTATTCCATGTACCGTTAGGCTGAGTGCCGCCGTTAAGAACATATGTTATGCTGTAAACATTTACGTTAAAGCGCGCATAGAGGGTTGTCGGGCTTGTAGTCTTAAGCCAAATTCCACCCACCCCGGTATATCCGGAAACGTTATCTTGCAGCTCACCACTCGAATTTAAAACCAAATCGCCGCCCGATGAATCGTTGAAATATCCCATAAACGTATGCCCAACAAGACTCGGCATTTCCACAGTGCCGATGTCCGCCGAGTCATACGTCGCAGTAAAACCAACATCTCCACTCGAACTGCCCGAACGCTCAAGTTCCACAGTATATTTGTCCGCGAGCCAGTGGGCGTAGAGAGTCTCGTTGCTCGTTATATTCCAAGTGCGTGCCGAACCGCCGGAAGAGTTATAATATTGCGTTCCCGCGCCGTTTTCTTCAGCGTAATATCCGCCGAAAGCATAACCCGTTCTCGTGGGCATGTCAGCGGTTGGCATATTAGAGTTGAATGTTGCGGTTACGCTTGTGTCACCTGTTGTGCCGCCTTGTCGGTCTAAAGTCACTGTATAATTGTTCGCCGTCCATTGGGCGTGGAGGGTGGTTGGGGTAGTCGTTCTAACCCAAATTCCATCTGCCCCGGTATATCCAGAAACGTTAGCTTGCAATTCACCACTTGAATTTAAAACCAAATCGCCGCCGGTGTCAGAGGTAAAATATCCGTCAAACCTATACCCGGTGAGACTTGGCATTCCCACAATGCCGATGTCCGACGAGTTATACGTTGCGGTAAATTCTGTGTCGCCGCCTGTGCCCTCGTTAGGGTTTAAGTTTACTGTATATTCGTCCCCTTTGAAGTTAGCGGTTATGTATACGTTTCTGCCCGACGATGGGAAGGGTGGTCCAAGGAAAGTGGTGGTTGCCGAATTAGCGTCAGTGAAATTGATGCCGTCTGACGTTGAAGACCAGTGGCTGAAAGTATAATCCGGGTTCGTTGCGCTCGCGCTAACCGTAACAGTTGTTCCTTCTTTTACCGTTGACCAAGTTTGTGTAGCTGATGTCGGTGTTACAGTGATTGTTCCCACATTTAACGGAGTGACATTCCTGACTATAATGACTGTTCTTCCGTACAAGGGTACGGAGAGATTATAAGGGTCGGTAGCAAAGCCTTGTTTGAGTATTCTGAAAGTTGTGGTGTTGGTAGCACCGGTTGCGTATTGGTCTACATTTGGCAGTTCGAGGGTGTATGATGTCCCTGCGTTACCGGAAGTGTCGGTTAACGCCCCTTTCGTTAAATTATTAGGTCCGATAATTTCATCCACAGTTAAGCCCGGAATACCCGGTGAGAAGGTGAACGTCAATCGGGTGGTTGCCACGCTTCCGGCTGTTCCGTTTGAATTGACAGTAGGAGTAATAGCAGTCGCCGGAACAAGCCGCACGTAGCGGTATAAGGTGTTGGAAGCATTCGGGTCTGGGTTGAAAAATTCGCTATTATTCTTGAGAACGAATGGAAACATCGAGGTAGGAGCAGTGTTTGCCGCGCTGTTAAGCCACAAATTATAAGCACCATCTACGGTGACTGTGCCGTGTGTGCCGCCATCGCCGCGCCCAATCGCCGCCGGTTGTCCCATGCCGCCGCCCGTTGCGGTAATAGTACCGTTGGTTATAGTGATAGTGCCGCTTGCTCCATTGTTACCACCGCCTATTCCGGCACCATTGTCACCGCCTGTGGCAGTGACAGTGCCGCCACTAATTTGTATGTTGCCGCCATTGCCATTGGCACCGCCGCCGATTCCGGCACCATTTCCCCAAGCTGTGGCAGTGACAGTGCCGCCACTAATTTGTATGTTGCCACCATTACCATTAGCACCACCGCCTATTGCGGCAGCGTTAATTCCACCTCTTGCGGTAATTGTGCCGCTTTGTATGACTAAAGTCCCGTCAGTTGTATTGATTGCCGCGCAGTTGCCAACTGTTGTCCCTGTATTCGCATTATTTATAACGTTAAGCGTGCCTGTGCTTGGCGAACTGCTGTCTTTAATCGTTAGAGTTCTGCCGGCGGCTATTTTTATGCCGTTGGAATCTATCCCACCACCCGGTTGTGAATTTGGCAGGGTAATCGTCAACGTTCGCCCATTTAGGTCAAGTGTGAAATTTTGCGATATATCAAGCTGTTGCGTGAGAATAGGCTCACCACCTGTTCCTATAAAATCATGTTCAATTTTATACTCACCACCCGCCGCCGCCGCCGCGCGAAGGCGTGCTTCGGGGGTGGGTTCAAGGCTTATATATCTGTAATTGTGAGAAGCCGCAAAAGTAGTGGTGTCATTGGTAAACGTGGTTGTACCAGTTGGGTCAGTAGGGCGAAAAGTACTTGTGTTAACTCTATACTGATATTCACCTGTGACAGAGATACTTGCAGCATCAAGTGCGCTCTTTGCCTGACTGGTTCCGGAGGTAGCAATAAGAGAGCCGTTACGTATAGTTATGCTGCTATTAGCCCCAACGGCTTGATTTCTTCCACCGCCAATAGGGCTGACATAATCTCCGCCCGTAACCACAACATTAACGCTATCTAAAACCAAATTCGCATTTTCTGCTATGTTAATCGCCGCTCCGCAGCCGGTTGCGGTGTCTGTACTACCTCTGGTTCTGACGTTAAGTAAACCGCCACCCACAGTGTCTATAACTGTAAAAGTAATCCACGAATTGAGCTTTATTCCGTTAACAGGTTCACTGTTATACCTAGACATATCTATAAACAAGCGGCGACCCTTAAGGTCAAGGGTGAGATTGCGCCCGATTGTCAGTTGCATTGCAATGATGGGTTCCGAACCCGGCTCTCCGTCAAAGTTATACGGAAGCTCAATAGTATCCGCGCCTGTCGTTGTTGCTAATGCTGTGCGGAAATCATCTTCACGGGTGGAAGTTTTCGCAAGTTTCACATAGCGCTGATTTACAAATGTAATGGTGTTATTGGTGAATGTAGAAGGCCCCATCATTGCTCCGGGAAAACGACCTTCGCTTGTCCAGTATCGATAAGTACCCGAGACAGAAATTGTGCCGGCTGTTGAATTGACACCGTTACCGATGGCTCGGGAGCCACTGATAACGCCACTTATGGCAATAATCGAGGTGGTGTTATTAAGCTCGCTTATTGTGATATTGCCAATGCTGCCATTCCAAGCACCGCCAATTCCGGATCCACGATATCCACCTACGGCAGTAATATCGCCGCCCGTTATAACTATATTGCTACTGCCACTATTTCGGTAACTTCCGCTGCCAATAGCAGCACTGCCGCTGGCGGAAATGCCGGTAGTAGCAGTAATTGCGCCGCCGGTTATTGTTATATTCCCTGTGGTTCCATACTCGGCACCGCCGATTCCGCTACCATAACTGCCGCCATTGACAGTGATTGTGCCGCCGTTTATTGTTATTGAACTGTTTCCTACGGTTGCGTTTCTAAAACCACTCCCGATTCCGGCACCCCGTTGGTTGCCCGTGGCTGTGATATTACCGCCGTTTATAACGATAATTCCACTTTGACCGTTGACATGGTCGGTGGCACCGTTTCTGCCGCCGCCGCCAATCCCTGTGGCACCCGTTGCGGTGACCGTACCGCCGTTTATTGTGATATTGCCGCCGTTGCCTTGAGCGCCGCCACCGATTCCTGCCCCATAGGCCCCACCTGTGGCAGTGATTGTGCCGCTTTGTATGATTAAAGAGCCGTCAGTTGTGTTTATTGCCGCGCCTAAGCCAACTATTTCATTTGCCGCCAAAGCTGACACATTGTTTGTAACGTTAAGCTCGCCGCCACCAATGCTGTCCATAATTGTCAGCGTTATTCCTGTGTTTATTTTTATAACATTAGAATTTTGCCCATTAGAAGGTATGGTGATTGTCAGCGTGCGCCCGGCTAAATCTAAGGTGACATCTCGCTCAATTATGAGTGGGTTGGGGGTGCCTATGATATTTGCTGTAATATCGGTGGAGAGGGCGACAACGTTACCTGAACCGCTCGCGCCTACTGCTATTTGCAAAGCTTCATATGTACCAACCGCGCCTGAGTCGAACACCCATTTATGTGGAAAGCCGCTAATTACCATTGTAAGCATTATGGCTATAGATGTTATGACAGCTATAGTCTTATTTTTTAACGTTTTTAAATTTGAATTTGACATAATTTCAAGCCCCTCCTTAGGCAAATTAAAGCATTTTTGAGC
>WRLV01000042.1 GCA_009777445.1 Oscillospiraceae bacterium
AGGTTTGTATAAACCTTCTCGAACCATTCTGTTTTGCATGGTTGTTATAAGCTTCGCTAATTTTAGCTGTTCACTCCAGACTTCATAAGCGAATCTGCAAGCTTTTTTGGCATCTTTTTTGTAGTCGCCGCTTGATTCGATTTCAAGTTTTGCGTTGCTGTTTATTGTGATTTCCATTTTTGATTTCCTCTTTCTTTAAAAATTTTGATACTAACATCATAACATACTTTCTTGGAACATGCAAGGTATATTTCCGGGTCTTTTTGGGTCTTTTGGGTCTTTTTTAAAGCAACAATAATTCCGTGTCATTACTGATAAGTTTAAGACCAGTTGACAGTTGATTTTTAGTTCTCATTTCAATCATCTCCTTTCTTCATTAAATCATATAACTACTATAACACAACAAAACGGACATTTTGGGACAGGATTTTAATTTATTTTTGAAACAAAAACACCGCCCGACAAAAACCGTCGGGCGGTGTATAATTTTCGGCGTTCACTCGGGACGGGCAAACCCGTCCCCTACAAGTCGTCCGCGCAAGCGGACTCAATAACTATCAACTCTCAATTGTCAACTGTCAACTGTCCGTCACTTCACCATAACCCCGGAGTTAACCGCTCTTGCCGCCTCAATTGCTCTTGCGGTTTCGGCATCTGACATTCCCGTGCGGTCTACGCATGGGATTATTTCTATGCCCCCTGCGTTTGAAACCGCTAAATCGAAAAGATAGCCGACTTGCTCTTCTATGTCGGTGGGTAAAGGAACGCTGTTGAGTTCAGATGTTCTGATTACCGCATCTTCTTGTCTTGTGAACACTGCGACGATTTTGATGTTTTCGCTAAGAGAAGACGCGCCTTTGAGAATCTCTGCTGTTCCCGAAAAGCCGCCGAAACTTTGGGCTATATCCATTAACTGCATTTCAATTTCAACGGGGGCGCATTGGTTAACCAACTCAACAAGTGCCGAATATCGCCCTTCTTGAGTGACGTTTGACGGAAGAATAGACAGGTCATAAGGGCGCATTATGGGGAAGAGCACGTTCGATAATATAATCTTGTCAAAACCTGCCGCCCTTATCTCATCGGTTAACTCGCTGATATAAGAAACCGTGCCTGCGCGTGTCGGGTCTGCCCAAAATTTCCCACCGCTTTCAAGGCGGTCGTCTAACCACTTAGAACTGCTGTCGGCAAACCAGTAGCTTACCTCATCGAGAAAACGAGGAGCAATTCTGTCTGCCAACGTGCTTATTCGCGCAATTGGTTCCATTGAATTTTCTTCAAAAATTGAAAATATTTCTGCTAATTCAAGATTGCCTTTTATAAACTCGTCACTTTGTATTTTCGGGTTCGCGCTTTTATACCAAACGTTTCCGGTTGAGTCTTTTAGGTCAACGACCACGCTTGTGTAACCGTCTGACTTTGCGGTAATCAGAGTGGCGGACAGGGCGGCTTTATTTTCAAGCGCGCTGACGGGGGCGAAAAACGAAAGCCCACCTGCGGCATGCGTTGTCGCGCTCTCAACAAGACTTTGGTCTTCTGTGTCGTCGATTAAAGGCTCATCGTCTGAATTCGGGAGGGTGGGGGTTGTCGTCTGCCAATCGGCGTCGCGTGTGTTTTCGCCTGAAAAGTATTCAAAGACAGGTCGCCCCGCCGCGAAGCCAAGCAAACACAATCCACCAATAACAACAATAAGCCCTGCTGTTTCAAGTGCTTTCCTCAGAGTGCTCTTTTTTTTGTTGTAAAGCGATTTTGAACGCTTTACTTTAAATCCTTTTTTACCCATAAGTTTATTTCCCTTTTACTGTGTTGAATATCCTATAAACGCGTATAATGCCAATGAAATAACCCCGATATATACTAACATAATGGGAATGCCCCTGAACGCCGCCGGAACAAGCTCAGAATTGAGCCGCCCGTGCGCCGTGAATAAAAGATAACCTGCCACGAAAAATCCAACTCCCGTGCCTAACGCAAATCCCAAATAGGTGACAAGGCTTGTCTGAAAACCGCTCTCAAGAAACAACGCGCCAATCACCGAAACATTGAACACGGACATGTGAACATAACCCTTGATTTTCTTAAACAACCGCGGCAATAAAAGCCAAATCAAGACAAGGCTGACTATATATACAACGCTCACTATAAGTATATAGAGAAACGGCATTACTATACTAAAATATTCAAGGTGGCTGAAATATTTGTCGACTAAATAGGTGAGACAAGACGACACAACTAAAACATAGGTGATAATCGCCGAAAAGCCGATAACGCTCTCTTTTTTTCGCGCGGCATAAAGGATTATGTTCATTCCGAGAGCGCGCTCGAATATTATGTTTTGCAAAAAAATCGCTATAAACGAAACTATTAAAATATCTGTAAACACACTCATAACTATCACGTTTCCTTCTTGCGGTTCATGATTTGCCTTACAACGGCGGCGGCAATGCCAAGCATTATAAAGCCGCCGAAGGTTGTTTCCATTGCGGGAATACTAAAATCTGTGTCTAAGCGAAACCACCCTATTCTTCCGTTAACCGCTATATCGCGAATAAGCCCTGTCGTTATGCAAACTATGCCGAACCCCAAAACGTATCCCAACAATTCGGGGAGCATGTCTTTAAGCGGCATAAGATAAAAGCGCGTTTCACTCTTAGTTAATATTACAGGGTTAACCATTAATATCGGAAGGTATATTCCAACACTTGTCACAACAGCCGAGCCAACAAGATGTTCAGCCATAATTATTGTTGGAATGTAAAACAGTGCGGCGACAAGCGCGTATAAAATAACCCTCACCGTATATACAATTTTGCGCGGTATAAGGCGGCAGGCAAGAACGGTTAACAGTGTGAGCGGCGTGAAAACCAATGCTATTGCCACCGCGTTTTCAAAGTTTGTTGCTCCGGCGGCAACGGGCCCGATTAAAAGCCCACTGACTAACACCACGTTTTGTCGCCAAAGACCGTCTGACAAACTCCCTTTTGTTTTTTCTTTACTCACCTTTTTCCTCCGAATCTGTTTTTTCTGTCGTCGGCTCGCCGTCTGCTACCATCGGCTCGCCGTCTGCCACCGGCGGCTCGCCATCTGCCACCGGCGGCCCGCCGGGTTCGAGTGTGGCGATTTTTTTGGCGCGCTCTGCTGAAATTGTCTTCATAAGATTATTCTTGTTTTCGATGATTGATGACATTAAAATTTTAGCGGATTTTTTCAACTCTTCAATCGCATTTTGTTGTGCAGGCTCATCGTTGGTTGATGAAATGTCAAGGGTAATGTCAGCGGCGTTTGTTTGAGAGTTAGGCTCATGATTTAAAGTGGCTGTTTTTGGCGAAATTTCGGCTATGTTGCCCGCTCCCGTCAATTCTCCTACTTTTTCTATTACTTTTTTCAAAAGATTTGGTTTTTTGCGGTTTATTTTAGTTACCTTCCCGTCAATGGGCGGCATATAGTAGTTTGTAGGCTCTATTTGAATTTCCCTTGTCGCTTCAAGGTCAAACACCCGCGTTACCTTCGCGCTCTCTCGAAAGCGTTCATAGGTTGATAGGTTTCTTTTTACATACGCTGTTAAGCGATAGAAGGTTTCAACATGTGAGCGTGAAATAGAATCAATTTTAAGCGACATGGCGTTTGCCGCCAACAATGCGAATACAAAAGAACCCTCAACCTTTCCGTAGCGGCGAAAAATAACCGCGAAAATTCCTAATGTAACAGCGTAATAAACCTTTCCCAACTGGGTTTTAGGAAGCGTTTGAGGGTCGTTGGCAAGAAAAACCAAACCGAACAACATATAGCCGCCGACAAATTCCACCCCCAGCGTGCTTGCAAAGTCAAAAGGGGTTCCCGTGTTGTCATAAATCGGGAAAAGAATGGCAATAATAAATATTACTGCCGCCGCCGTTGCGGTCATAATCACAGAGATTGAGCGGCGAAATGCCAAACACAATGCACAAACCAAAATCACCGCTATGTGGGTTGTCCCCATTGCGCCGACAAAATTACCGAGCATTATGTCAGAGAACGACAAATCTTGAACCAAGCCTAATTTAACGAGGAGACTTTCTACCCCCGTTGCCAAGGGAGCCGAGGTCTCACCAAAGGCGGGAAGCCATTCCCCAACCGAAGGATAATAAAGCATAGCGGCAGGGTAACAGATAATTAAAAACGCTAATGTAACCGCCGTGGGGTTAAATATGTAATTGTCTTTTCCCCCGAAGATGTGTTTTATTCCAATCGCCAATGCCGCACCCGCCCCCACCATAACATAAGAAGCCGTGGCAGGAGTCATGAGTGCTATGCACATTCCGGCGGCGATATTTGACAAGTCGCGATAAGAATAAACCTTAGCGCACATTTTACAACAAAGAAAGTCAACCAGAACGCTCACAATAATCGAAACCAACACCAAGCACAAAGCGCGTGGGCCGTTGCGCCAGAAAGCCATTCCGACTAAAGCGGTGAAACACATGATTTGGTCCGCATAGATATGCAAAGCCTTTCGCGAACTAAAAGCCCCGGCAATTTTATTAAGCTCGGCATCACCTATGCTGTTGATTTTTTCTATAAGAACAGAGTGGTTATTCATTAACAATAACAATCCTTAATAACTTTTAATTTGGAGGGGTATTTTTATGCAGATTGACGTTTTATCACAAAACACGCTCAAACTGACTTTGACAAGATTGGATATGTTTGATTTGGACATAAAGTATGAAAGTCTTTCGGGCAAAAACCCCGAAACCAAACGTTTGCTTTCACACGTTTTGAAAAGCATTCAGTTAGACAAAAAGGTGGGTTTTGATTTTTCGGGCGAGAGATTGTTTGTCGAGGCATTTCCGCGCCCCGACGGCGGCTGCATGCTATATATATCAAGCCTTGAAAACGAAAGTTTTGCAAAGCGGACGAAGAGGGCCGGCGACACGCTCTTTCAAAACGATAACGCTCAAACCAAAAGCCGCACCAAAAATGAAACGCTCTTTCACTCTAACCCCATGTCAAAAGGGAAAGTCAATATGCCTCAACATCAAGGGCTGTTTCTTCCGCCACCGGCTGAAACTTTTGGGTATAAAGCTCTGTCTAAACCTCAAACCGCGCGAAGCTGTCGCATTTGTGAGTTAAACGGCTTTGATGTATTGGGTATGCTTTCAAAGAAACTGTGTTGGTTTAAGAAAAACAAGGGTTTAGCGTTTGAGTCTTCTCTTTATTTAGGAGAAAGCGCGAACAGCCAAAGTGTATATCGTCTTGTAATAAATTCCGACAATCCAAGTCTTTTGTCAATGATTCTTTGCGAGTTCGGAGAAATTATTTCAAGCGAATATGAAATCATGAACACGTCAGAAACATTCAAACCTCTAATCAAAGAAAGAGCGGTTGAGACTATTCGGCAAGTGATGTCAATTGACAATTGACAATTGACAATTGACAATTGACAATTGACAATTGACAGTTATTGTGTCCGCTTCGCGGAGGTTTTTAAAAATTTAACTATTGTGACTAATTCAAATCCGTCGCCGTAAGGCGACTCAATAATTGTCAATTGTCAATTGTACATTGTCAATTGTTCGTCAACTGTCCAACAGTATTTCTTTAATCTCTTGCTCGGACATACCGTGTTTTCTTAGTTTTTTAAGAATTTCTTCTCGACCTTCTTCTCGACCTTCTTCTCGCCCCTCTTCTCGCCCTTTCTTCTCAGCCGAATAAAGTGCCGATTGCTCTTCTCTGAGCTGAATTTCGCGGGCTTCGACCTCTCTGACGAAAGTTTCGTCTTTGTTTAAGCGGCGAACCTCGCCTACGGCTTTGCGTATTTTGTCGTTTGACGACTTTTCAAGTGCGTTTATTTCTTCCTCGGTATCGGCTCCGATTAAGCTCAACCAATACTCGATGTCTCGTGCGGCGTTTTCAATCGGCGGTATTTTTTTCAGCTCAAAGAAGTGGATTTCTTTCTTGTCTGTAAGCATTTCGTGGCGTTTTTCTTCCATCGTGATAAATTTTGAATGGTATTCGGAACAGCCGAAGGCATTCCAGTCAATTATATTAATCAGAATTGTTTTGGGTATTTTCTCGTATTCCTCGCCGCGCGGCAGTCTTGCGAACATGAGACATGAGTAATACTCTGCCCTCGCCCGAAAATCGTCGCGCCCGAACAGCTGAATTTCGATGTCGATTTCTTTGCCGTCAACATTTGCGCGCACGTCTAAACGGCAAAACTTTTCTTTGGTACTTGATGGCGTGATTTCTGTCGGCTTTAAAATTATTTTTTTCGCCTTGAAGTCTAAAGCCGACGAAATAAGTGCTTTTAAAAGTTCTTCGTTGTCTGCAAATATTTTTTTAAATGCAATGTCAACTTTTGGTTTTACTTTTAGTTCGCTCATTTTTAACCCCCCATTTCAATTGACAACTATCCACTATATATAATGATAACATTTTTTTATTTACTTTTCAAGAGCTAAATGAAATTTTTATAATTATTTTTCAAAAGTTGAGAGTGATTGTAGGGGACAGGCTTGCCTGTCCCGAAATTTGCAGATGTTTAAGAGACGGTGCGGGCAAGCCCGTACCCTACAAGTCGTCCGCGCAAGCGGACACAATCACTCTCAACTGTCAATTGTCAACTGTTCGTCACTTGTCCGTCAAACTCCACAAAAATATTCAACAAGCTATATATATATATATATATATAATGCCGAAAGTTTTTTTGACCTCTTGCGCTTTTTGGAAGAATATGGTATATTAAAAATATAGCATTTTAAAGTTGCGTAGGGGGGTGTTAGGTTATGTCTAAAATAATTGTGCTTATTCCCTGTTATAACGAAGAAAAAAGCATTGACAATGTGATTTTGAATATTAAAAAATGCACTGCGGCTGATAGGGTGGATTATCTGATTATCAATGACTGCTCTAAAGACAACACTTCTAATTTATGTGTTGAGAATGGGTATAATTACTTAAACCTGCCTATAAATTTAGGCATTGGCGGTGGGGTGCAAGCGGGTTATTTATACGCGCTTGAGCAAGGATACGATATAGCAATACAACATGACGGCGATGGTCAACACGACCCTTGTTATTTTGAAGATGTCATTGCCCCCATCGAATCAGAGCAAGCCGATATTGTGATAGGTTCGCGTTTTTTAGATAAAAAAGGTTTTCAGTCAACGGGCTTGCGGCGGTTTGGCATTTCGTTTTTAAGCAAGCTTATATTTTTATGCACGGGGCTGAAATTATATGACGTAACCAGCGGCTACAGGGCGGTCAACCGCAAATATATTGAAATTTTTGCCACTCACTACGCTCAAGATTATCCCGAGCCCGAGTCTATAGTATACGCGGCATTGAAGAAAGCTAAAATTATGGAAGTCCCCGTGATTATGCACGAGCGCAAAGAAGGTCAAAGCTCAATCAACGCACTAAAGCCGCTATATTACATGATTAAAATATCATTGTCAATATTATTACATCGTGTGGTTATGACAAGAAAGGACTGAAAGTTTGAAAATAAATTCCCGTAAATATGGGAAAACATACTTTCAAAGCGCATTTGTGCAGAAAGGACATCTCTTAAAAACATGGGAAATATAGTTTTACATATTGTTTTTATTGCCGGAGTTGTGTGTTTTTTTGGAGTGATTCTTTATTTTTTGAGGAAGAACATGCTCTCCTTGAAATACACTCTGCTTTGGCTATTTTCGGCTTTTATAATGTTGATTGTGAGCATTTTCCCCGATATTTTGAGAACGGTTGCAAAATTATTAGGTTTTGAAATAGCATCTAACGCCGTCTTCTCTTTAATGTTGGGCTTTGTCATAATCATTTTACTCTCACTCACAGCCATTGCTTCTAAACAAACCGAAAACATAAAAAAACTCGCCCAGACTATTGCCTTGCTTGAAAAAAATATTCGCGAACTGGAGGGTAAAGATGTATGAAATGCGCGGTGTGTAATAACGAATGCACAAAGACATTGCAATTAGAAAAAAATAGAGTTTCCTTCTGCGCTAAATGCAATCACTATTTTCACATAGCGGGGGGGGGCTAATCGCGAGAAGTTTAACGTTTACGAAAACTATGAATATTCGCTTGAAAAATTAAAAGATGTAAATTATAATATAATTTTAAAAAACATTCAGCAAATTCTTCCTACAAACGCCGTGGGATTAGAAGTCGGCTCTGCTTTAGGGTGGTTTTTACAAAAAAGTGCTGATGCTGGATATATAATGACCGGAATAGAGCCGATAGCATGTAATTACGAAAAATCCATTAACAGCAAGTATACAGTTATTAACGGCTTTTTCCCTGATGGATTGTCTACAAAACATACGAAAACTTTTGATTTCATTATTTTTAACGATGTCTTTGAACACATACCTGACCTAAATAAAGTGCTTTCAGCTTGCAACAACCTGTTAAAGCCTACAGGGCTTTTAATAATAAATCTGCCAATGAACACCGGTGTTTTTTATAAAATTGCTGGCTTTTTAAGCGTACTCGGGAAAAAGCAATCACTGATAAGATTATATCAATTTGAAACAGAATCGCCGCATGTTCATTATTTTTCAGAAAAGTCATTAAGAAAAGCAACAGAAAAAAACAAATTCAATTTTGTAAATAAATTCAACCTGCACACAGTTGTTTTTGACAAAAATATACGCGAACGCGTAGCAGGAATTGGGAATATGAGTAAGCTAAAATCATTAGTCTTAACGTTGATTATTCTTGTGGGTGTGCCGTTTTTAAGAATCTTGCCGCGCGACACAAAATGTTTTGTTTTCAAAAAAGTTAAAGGAGAAATAGACTAATGAGCATTTTAATACCGAATTTAATTTTGATTGTGCTGGGTTCAGCATACGCTGTTTTGTTTAAGCGAAAGCTTGCAGAAACGATTTTCCTCGCTGTTGTTACCGTAGTCGCGGTTTTGTATTGTTTTGGGCTTATAAGCACACCGGACTGTCTGCTTTGGGGCATTTATTTTTTGTGCGGTTTGTCTCTTGCTTGTCTTGCTTTTGTTATATATAAGTTTATAAAAGACAAAGGCGCAATAAAAGAAATCGAGCTTTTGCAGGGGTGTTTAATATATGCCGCTATTTTATTGTTCGCGCTGTTTGTTAACGCCGGGCGATGGTTTAGTGGTTGGGACGAATTTTCACACTGGGGAACTATTGTAAAACACTTTTATACAATTGATGCGTTGGGAAATGTTCCACATCCTAACTACACTCTTATCTTTCCCGGATATCTCCCCGGAACGAGTTTATTTCAATATTTTTTTGTAAGATTTTCTGTTAGTTTCAAGGAATATTATTTATACATAGCAATGAACATTATGTATTTCAGCATGGTCATTCCATTTATTAAAAATGTTTTTAATAAAGACAAATGGCTCAAATGCTTGGGGTTGCTCGCGGTATTTTTCACGTTTCCATTGCTCTCGCAAGCATTCGAGCATAGTTTTTATTCTACGCTGTATGTTGACGAAATTTTAGGTGCGTTTTTTGGTTTTGCATTGCTATACTATTTTGTTTATGAGTATAACAAATCTCAATACGGAATAGCAATGGTCTCATCGGCTGTTTTTATGTTAACAGTTACAAAAGATATGGGGCTTTTGCTTGCATTAGGGGTAATAGCGATTATAATTTTAGATGTTATTTTATTCAGGCGTTCTCAAATTAAAGATTATTTTAATCGAAAAACCGGCATACTTTATAAATTAAAGGCTTTTGTTTTGGCTATATCGCCTTTGTTCGGCGCATTGTTTGTTACTTTATCGTGGCCAAAATCAAGATGGTATACACCAACATTAAATGACATTTACGCGCTTATTACAGGTCAACTTGAGCCGTATCAAAAAGAGACCCGGTGGAATTTTGTTTTTGATGCTATGTGGCGACCAATACCGGGCATTGGGCTGAACGTTATTCACTTTTCGTTAATATTTATTGCTGTTGTTTTGTTTCTTTCATTCTTTAAGCAAAAGAACATTAACATCAAGCGCATGGCAGTTACATCACTATCGCTTGTTGCGGGCCTGTTTTTATATCAATTTGTCTTACTCGCTATGTATGTGTTCTCGTTCTCGGAATTTGAAGCAGTGCGTTTAGCTTCATATGAAAGGTACACAACCACTTATTTGCTTGGTATGTTGTTCTTTAGTATGCTGTTTTATATTCTAAGGAAAGAGAAACCTGAAAAAATATTAAGCAAAATTAATTCTGATGAATTAATTAAATATAAAGATGCTTTCAGAATTATTAGAACAGCGGTTAGTGCCTTCTTGCTTTGTGTTTTAATCGCTAATTGCACGCGAGGAATCGGGGGTACAATAGCAGGTCGGGTGTTGAAACCGCAGCCATTTGAAACGCGCCCCACGGCTATTGCGGCTGAAAAATGGAGAGATTGGTTTGAAATTTATAACCCTTATCTTATTGCACAAGAAGAAAATGGCAGTTCATATTATATCATGCGATATGAGCTTATGCCATACTCAAAGCTTGCCAATGTGCGACTTGATTACAGCATTTCTACAGAACCATACTGGGATGATGCCGGCGATGACCCCTGGACGTTTATTGTGACACCGGAGGAATGGGAAGAGCATGTATTATCAAGTGGCTATGAATTGCTTTATGTTTATAAATCAAACGAACAGCTTGAAACGACCTACTCTCAATTCTTTCCGCACGGGGTTGAAGAGGATATGTGTTATTACGTGCAAAACAACGATGGCAATTTAGCTTTGGTTCCGGTTGTCTTGCATTAAATGAACAACATCGCATCGCCAAAAGAAAAAACTCGCAAGCTCATGCGCTATGCGAGTTTTTTTAAAGCTTCTGGCCGGAATCGAACCGGCTACCTCATCCTTACCAAGGATGCGCTCTGCCGTCTGAGCTACAGAAGCAAAACAAATAACACGTTTATCCGACAATTTAGTCAGACAACACACCAATTATAGCACAAAACATTCCCCCTGTCAATATATTTTTCAAAAAAATTTAAAAATATTCAAAAAAACACTTGACAATATTTAGAAATTGATATATACTATTAAAATGTATCATTATGGATATTTGTCCTCTTTTTTAGGTTCATCTATCTGTAGCTGTAATTTGTAAAGGGAGTTGATGATAAGCCTATGGTGAATGTCAAGCAGGTAGAGCTCGGCAAAGTAACGCGCAAAAGCTTTTCAAAAATAGACGAGGTTTTAGAAATACCTAACCTTGTCGAGGTTCAGAAAAACTCATATAACTGGTTTGTTGAAGAGGGAATCAAAGAAGTGTTTGAGGACATTTCACAAATCACAGACTCAAACGGCAAGCTTATTTTAAACTTTGTGGATTATCGCATTGACGATACCCCGAAATACACTATAAGTGAGTGTAAAGAACGCGATGTCACCTACGCCGCGCCCTTAAGGGTGAAGGCGCATTTGCACAACCTTGAAACAGGCGAGGTTGTTGAAAATGAAATATTCATGGGCGACTTTCCTTTAATGACCGACAGCGGAACCTTTATAATTAACGGGGCGGAACGTGTTGTTGTTTCTCAACTTGTCCGTTCGCCGGGGGTTTATTACAACTTTGATTATGACAAGACCGGAAAAAAACTCTTCAGAGCAACGGTAATTCCCAACCGCGGCGCATGGTTAGAATATGAAATGGACTCTAACGATGTTTTCTACGTCCGTGTTGACAAAAACCGCAAAATCCCCGCCACAACGCTTATTCGCGCGTTCGGGCAGGGGACAGACGATGATATTGTTGATTTGTTCGGCGATGACGAACTAATCAACCAGACTATTTCGCAAAAAGACATTACTAAAAACACCGAAGAAGCTTTACTTGAAGTTTATAAAAAGTTGCGCCCGGGCGAGCCACCGACAGTTGAATCGGCTCAAAATCATCTTAATTCGCTTTTCTTTGATGCCAAACGCTATGATTTATCGCGTTTCGGGCGTTATAAATACAATAAAAAACTCGGCGTTTGTGACCGAATAACGGGACATGTTCTCGCCGCGCCGGTTATAAGCCCACTTACGGGTGAGCTTATTTGTGATGAAAAAGAATATATTTCCCCTGAAATGGCGCAAGCAATTGAGCAAGCGGGGATAATGGAAGTTCTTTTATTGATTGACAGCAACGAGGTTAAGGTCGTGGGCAACGGAATGGTTGATATAATGCCCTATCTCCCGGACGGAATAGAACCGCTTAAATATGGAATCAACGAAAAGGTTTCGTTCGCGGTATTAAAAGACATTTTAGACTTAGATTTAGACGTTGACGAGCTTAAAAAAGAGCTGAAAGCCAAAGCAGACAAACTCGTTCCCAAACATATAACTTTAAGCGACATCTACGCTTCCGTCAGCTATTTCGCCAATCTTTGTTGCGGTGTCGGCGTGGTGGACGATATTGACCATTTGGGCAACCGCCGAATTCGCTCAGTGGGCGAGTTGCTTCAAAATCAATTCAGAATTGGTTTTGCTCGAATGGAACGTGTAATCCGTGAACGCATGGGTCTTCAAGCGCAAGACACCGAGAAAATTTCACCCAATTCTCTTATTAATATACGCCCTGTTGTGGCTTCAATCAAAGAATTTTTCGGTTCTTCTCCGCTCTCACAGTTCATGGACCAAAACAACCCGTTGGCAGAACTCACCCATAAGCGCAGGCTGTCTGCTTTGGGGCCGGGTGGGCTTTCACGTGACCGCGCAGGGTTTGAAGTGCGTGACGTTCACTATTCACACTACGGCAGAATGTGTCCCATTGAGACCCCTGAGGGTCCGAACATCGGTCTGATTTCTTATTTGGCATCTTTTGCCCGTATAAACCAATACGGGTTTATAGAAGCCCCCTATAGAAAAGTTGACAGAGAAACAATGTGCGTTACCGATGAGGTGGTTTATATGACCGCCGATGTTGAGGACATATATACAATAGCTCAGGCGAACGAACCACTTGACGAACAAGGGCGATTTTTGAAGCCGCGTGTTACTGCACGTTATCAAGATGAAATTATCGAGGTTGCTAAAGAAACCATAGAGTATATGGACATCTCGCCTAAAATGTTAGTTTCGGTTGCTACGGCGATGATTCCGTTCCTTGAAAACGACGATGCCAACCGCGCGCTCATGGGCGCGAACATGCAACGTCAGGCAGTTCCTCTTATGGTACCCGAAAGCCCGATAGTTGCAACCGGCATGGAATATAAAGCCGCAGTTGATTCAGGGGTAATGATTATTGCCGAACAAGACGGGGTTGTCACCCACGTCAGCGCAGAGCAAATATCGGTGACAGATGGTGCAGGGCTTGAAAACCCATATAAACTCATTAAATTTAAACGTTCTAACCAAGGAACTTGCGTTAACCAAAAACCCATTGTTAAAAAAGGAGACCATGTTAAAAAGGGAGAAGTTTTGGCAGACGGCCCTGCCACATATAACGGTGAAATTTCGTTAGGCAAAAACGTTTTAGTCGGCTTCATGACATGGGAAGGCTATAACTATGAAGATGCCGTGTTAATAAGTGAGCGGTTGGTATATAACGATGTGTTCACCTCGATTCATATTGAGGAATATGAGTTGGAATGTCGTGACACAAAATTAGGGCCTGAGGAGATTACGCGAGACATTCCGAACTTAAGTGATGATGCCCTCAAAGACCTTGATGAGCGCGGAATTATCCGCATAGGCGCGGAAGTGCGCGCGGGTGATATATTAGTCGGAAAGGTGACACCGAAAGGCGAGACCGAGCTTACCGCTGAAGAGCGTTTGCTTCGCGCCATTTTCGGAGAGAAAGCGCGTGAGGTTAGAGACAACTCGTTGAAAGTTCCTCACGGTGAGAGCGGAATAGTAGTTGACGTTAAAACATTTAACCGTGAAAATTGCGATGAGCTTTCCCCGGGCGTAAACATGGTTGTGCGCTGTTATATCGCGCAAAAACGCAAAATATCGGTGGGTGACAAAATGGCGGGCAGACACGGAAACAAGGGTGTTGTTTCAAGAATTTTGCCGGTTGAAGATATGCCGTTTTTACCGGACGGAACCCCTCTTGATATAGTGCTCAACCCGTTAGGCGTTCCATCGCGTATGAACATCGGGCAGGTCTTGGAAGTGCATTTAGGTTATGCCGCTAAAACTTTGGGGTGGCGCGTTATGTCGCCGGTGTTTGACGGAGCGCAGGAGGTTGACATACAAGACATGTTAGCACTTGCGAAAATGCCCGAGAGTGCTAAAGTTCAGCTTTATGACGGCAGAACCGGGGAGAAATTTGACAATTTAGTCGCCGTTGGTTATATGTATTATCTTAAACTTCACCATTTGGTTGACGACAAAATTCACGCACGTTCTACCGGCCCTTATTCGTTGGTTACTCAACAGCCTTTGGGCGGAAAAGCCCAGTTCGGCGGACAACGTTTCGGCGAGATGGAGGTTTGGGCGTTAGAAGCTTACGGCGCGGCTCACACCCTGCAAGAAATTCTGACTGTTAAATCAGACGATGTTGTAGGAAGAGTCAAGACATATGAGGCGATTGTTAAGGGGGAATGTGTCCCTAAAGCAGGGATTCCCGAGAGCTTTAAGGTTCTGATTAAAGAGCTTCAGTCGTTAGGCTTAGATGTCAAGGTGTTAGACTATGAAAACCGCGTAATTGACCTTAAACAAAACTTTGACGATGATGATGACGTGGGAATAGTAAACGCCGACGACTTTGAATACGTGGCAGAAGAAAGCGAGCTTGATGCCGGATTTATCACAGGTGACGTTGAAGACATAGACTACTTTATCGGCGAAGATACAGACGAGCTTGATGAAGACTTAGAAGAAGATGACGATGAAAGTTTTGACGATGATATATATGACGATGAAGAAGACGAAGACGAGGACAGTGAATAGTTATTGTAATTTATAGGAAAGAGGTTATTGCTTTGGGTTTTAATGTTTTTGAATCAATGAAAATAGGACTTGCCTCTCCCGAACGAATAAGAGAATGGAGCTTTGGCGCGGTGGAACGCCCCGAAACCATAAACTACAGGACACAAAAACCCGAAAAAGGAGGTCTTTTCTGCGAAAAAATCTTCGGGCCGCAAAAAGACTGGGAATGTAACTGCGGTAAATACAGAAGAATTCGTTTTAAAGGAAAGGTCTGCGAACGTTGCGGCGTGGAAGTTACACGCAACAAAGTCCGCCGTGAACGCATGGGTCATATCGAACTCGGCGCGCCGGTGTCGCATATTTGGTATTTTAAAGGAACGCCTTCACGCATAGGGCAAGTGTTGGACATTTCTCCAAAACGCCTTGAAGAGGTCTTATACTTCACGAAATATATCGTCATCGACCCGGGTGACACTGTTCTTGTAAAAGGGCAGCTCTTGTCTGAAAAAGAAAACTCAGACATGCGTGCAAGCCACGAAGGTGGATTTTACGCAAAAATGGGCGCGGAAGCCATCAAAGAAATGCTCGGTGAATACAGCATAGACCGCTTTGACCATTATATCATCGAAAATTCCGGCGATTTCGCTAAAATCACCGGGTTTAATAAGATGCAACTTGAAGATTATATCGCTGAGCGTTATCGCATAATCACTGTTATTCCCAATGACATAACCGTTGAGAATGGCTATACCGCACGAGAATGTGAGTTTGAGGAGGGTCAGACAATCCCCCGAAAACTTTATGAAGAAGTTGTCGCCCCTTTAAATTTGCGCCGCAAGAATGAAGACAAAACGCAAATTCAAACCAAAACAGGTTCTAAGTTTGTTGAAGAACTGTTCGATTCTGCTGTTGCCCTTAACCCCACGAATCCGCTTATTGACAAGCTTGATAAGAAAAACTGGGTTAACAATATTGAGTGGCTGTCAAACGACTTGAAAGACCAGCTTCAAAATACACAGCAGGGGCAAAAACGCCTTAAACTGTTAAAACGCTTAGACGTGATTGAAGCGTTCAGACTTTCGGGCAACGCGCCCGAATGGATGATTATGGACGTTATTCCGGTTATTCCGCCGGATATTCGCCCTATGGTTTTGTTAGACGGTGGGCGATTTGCCACCTCTGACTTAAACGACCTTTACCGTCGGGTAATCAACCGCAACAATCGTCTCGGTAAGATGATTGAATTGCGCGCACCCGAAATTATCATAAGAAACGAAAAGCGTATGCTGCAAGAGGCGGTTGACGCGCTGATTGACAACGGGCGACACGGAAGAGCCGTAACAGGGCCGTCTAACCGACCGCTTAAATCACTGTCTGATATGCTTAAAGGCAAACAAGGGCGTTTTCGTCAAAACCTCTTAGGCAAGAGGGTTGACTATTCGGGACGTTCGGTTATTGTGGTGGGGCCTGAGCTTAAAATTGACCAGTGTGGGCTTCCGAAAGAAATGGCGATTGAGCTGTTTAAGCCTTTCGTAATGAAAGAGCTTGTTGAGCGTGGGCTGTCAAACAACATAAAAAGCGCGCGTAAAATGGTTGAACGTGCGCGCGAAGAGGTTTGGGACGTTCTTGAAGACGTGATTAAAGACCACCCCGTTTTGTTAAACCGCGCCCCGACATTACACAGGCTTGGCATACAAGCGTTTATGCCGGTGTTGGTTGAGGGTAGGGCTTTAAAACTACACCCGTTAGTCTGTACCGCTTATAATGCCGACTTTGACGGCGACCAAATGGCAGTGCATCTTCCACTTTCGGTTGAGGCGCAAAGAGAGGCACGTGGGCTTATGCTTGCGGCTAATAACCTGCTGAAACCCTCTGACGGAAGACCGGTGACAGTCCCCACACAAGACATGGTGCTTGGGGCGTATTATTTGACCCTGTCAAAAGACGGTGAAAAGGGCGAGGGAAAAGTTTTCCGCGACCCTAATGAAGCGGTAATGGCTTACAACGAAAACGATGTTACCCTTCACTCGAAAATAAAAGTGCGAATGGAAAAAGACTTAGGCGACAGAGTTTTCCATAAAATAATTGACACCACAGTCGGCAAAATTATCTTTAACGAAAACATTCCTCAAGATTTAGGTTTCGTTGACAGAACTAATCCCGACACCATGTTAGAGTTTGAAATAAATGAGAAAGTCGGCAAAGGCAAGTTAGGCAAAATCATCGACAAGTGCATAAAAATTCACGGGACATCTTTTACGGCTTCTGTTTTAGACAAAATTAAATCGTTGGGCTTTAAATATTCGACACAATCAGCAATCACCGTTGCAATAGGAGATGCGGTCATTCCCGAAGAAAAGAAGGTGATTCTTAACAACGCCGACAACGAAATAGAGGAGATTGTTTCACACTTCTCTAACGGTTTTATTTCTAATCAAGAGCGTAAAGATGCCGTGCTTGGGGTTTGGAACAGAGCCACCGATGAAGTAGCGTCGAAACTCACCCACAACCTTGACGAATATAATCCCATTTTCATGATGGCAGACTCAGGCGCGCGCGGAAGTATAAACCAAATAAGGCAACTTGCGGGAATGAGGGGGCTGATAGCCAACACTTCGGGCGAAACCATTGAAATTCCCATTCGTTCAAACTACCGTGAAGGGCTTAACATTCTCGAATATTTTATCTCTTCTCGCGGCGCGCGTAAAGGGCTTGCCGACACCGCCTTGCGTACTGCCAACTCAGGGTATCTCACACGCCGCTTGGTGGACGTTTCGCAAGAGGTGATTATCCGCTCTGAAGACTGTTTTGCTGATGACGGTATTGAAGTTTATGAAATAAGAAACGGCAACGAAAAAATTGAGCCGTTGGAAGAGCGTTTGGCAGGCAGGTATCTTGTAGAGGACTATACAAAAGGCGATGTACACATTCCTAAAGACAGATTAATTACCGATGATGACATTAAAAAGTTAATGGATTCGGGGGTTGAACGGATTAAAATACGTTCGGTTCTCACCTGTGAGGCGAAACAAGGGGTTTGCGCAAAGTGCTACGGCTCATCGTTGGCAAACGGCGAACCCATTGAAATAGGTGAAGCTGTCGGAATTATCGCCGCTCAATCAATCGGCGAACCGGGAACACAGCTCACCATGAGAACCTTCCACACGGGAGGAATCGCATCCGCTGACGACATTACGCAAGGTTTGCCGCGTGTTGAAGAGCTTTTTGAAGCAAGACGACCCAACAACAGCGCGGTCATCGCAAAAATCAGCGGCACAGTCAAAATCGAAGAAATTAAAAAGACCCGTCACATCGTTGTTGTCGATGAGGACGGCAAACAAGAGGCATATTCCGCGCCTTTCGGCTACAGGCTTAAAGTCGGCGAGGGCAGCGTTGTCACCGTTGGCGAGCCGCTCACCGAGGGTAGCGTGAACCCACACGATGTCCTTCAGGTTAAGGGGGAACAGGCAGTTCAAAATTATATCATATCCGAGGTTCAGAAGGTCTATCGCTTGCAGGGTGTTGACATTAACGATAAGCATATAGAAGTAATAGTCCGTCAAATGATGCGAAAAGTGCGAGTCGAAGAGCCCGGCGACAGCTATCTGCTCCCCGGTTCGGCAGTAGACAAAAACGAGCTTCAACGCATAGTCGGCGAGCTTAAAGCCCTTGAAGAAAACGGCACCGAGGTATCTTATCCCGAAACAACGCCGCTTCTTCTCGGAATAACCAAAGCGTCTCTTTCAACCGACAGCTTCCTGTCAGCCGCTTCATTCCAAGAAACAACCAGGGTATTAACCGATGCCGCTATCCACGGCAAAATCGACCCATTGTTGGGGCTGAAAGAAAACGTCATAATAGGAAAACTTATTCCTGCGGGGACGGGGATGGGCAATTGACAATGTACAATTGACAATTGACAATTGTGGTGTCGCCTTGCGGCGACGGATTTGAAATTGTAACTAAACACACCGCCCGGCAGTTTTTGTCGGGCGGTGGTGTTTTGGTTGGAATGTCTTGCAAAAATGGGTGAGGGTGGG
>WRLV01000043.1 GCA_009777445.1 Oscillospiraceae bacterium
TACGATGTCGAGTTTTAGTTTGATTATGTTGGGCATGGGTTTATCCTCCTTATGTATTGTGTGTTTTTATTAATTATATCATATTTTAAAACAAACTTCAATATTTTTTTAAAAAAAACAGGCGAACACTTGAAAAGTGTTCGCCTTTATAACTATCAACTCTCAACTGTCAATTGTCAACTATCAGCTTACCCTAACATTAACCCTACGTTCCGGCGCGCCTTTGTTTGATGTGATTGTTATTACAGCGGTTCCTCTTGAGACTGCTGTGACAACGCCGCTGTTGTTTACACGCGCTACAGAGCTGTTTGAGCTTCTGAATGACAATATGCTTGACGATGGGCCGACTCTGGTGTTTATTGTTATGGTTCTTCCGACACTAACGCTTCTTGAAGTCCCGTTTGTGATTGAAATAACGGGGTTTCTTGCTGTCAATCTTGATGTTGAGGATATGCCGCCCGATGTGAGCGCGGTGATTTCGACTGTTCCCGTTCCAAGAACTCTTACCGCGCCGGTTCTGCTTACGGTTGCTATTTTCGGGTCGCTTGAAGACCAGTTGATTGTGTCTGTGGAGTTAGCCGGCGTTCTTGTGAAACGCGCTAATGTATACGAGTGGTCTTTAAAAACAGTGCCGCCTGTAGAATTAAGCCTGAAACTTGTGTGGGGAATGGCTGAGGTTCTGACTGTGACAACACAGGTTACTCTTTCGCCTTTTGTGTTGGTAATGGCAATAGTTGCTGTTCCAGGGGCGACTGCTTCTATACGCCCGCTGGTGAACACACGGCAAACAGCAGGGTTGGTGGTGGTTCTTCTTATTCCCGCAGGGTCGATGTCGGTTCTTAAAGTCGCGCTTGCTCCCGGATTTAATGTGATTGTCGGGAAATTTATATACGCCGCAGTTGAAGGGATGCCCGGGTCAGGCTCTTCGGGGAATGTCGCCGTTGACGGCGTAGTAGTCATTGGGGGCGTAGTCGTGGTAGTAACCGCCCCACCATCGCTAAAGGACAGTTGGACATTCCTATAATGAATGCCGCCACTCACTATCATATTCTCAAAGAATATATCCGAGCCGAAACGCGACGAATTAACCTCATCATAAAAATAACTTATTGGAATGACGGGGAACGACACCCGCGTGTCCCCTCTATTTCCGATAGCTTGAATGCTTGTTTGGTTTAAATCGGTTCTCATGTTGAAGATAGTGGAGCCGGTGAGCGGCTCGTTTAAATTGACCATAAGTCTAAAGTCTCTGCCGTTTTTCATTCTTGTTCTTTGGACGGTGGTTAAGCCGAAACCGCCGTTTAAATCTCTGACTCTTAAACTTGAACCCGCATTAATCACCGCATCGTTGTCAATCTGAATAACTCTGGCATTGGTTATAAGCAACGGAACAGTGAACGAGTTCGCCAACGATTGAGCTGAAATATTCATGGTGATGTTAAGGGTGTTAACAATGTTGTTCATGTTGATTCCCAATTCGGTTTCGGGGTGGGCTGATGTGTTTTCGTTAAGCACAATTCTGCCCGTCCAGTGGAATCTGTTATACATTCCCGGGACAAAGCTGTTCTCGCCGCCGAAAATTCGGCAGTTTTGAATTGATGCGGTTACTTCGTTGTTTAAAAAGCTTGCTTCTGAAATTCTTGCAAAGTGGGTTCTTGAGTTACCGTTGAGCGAAAGTGTTGAACCCTTGAAGTGCGAAAGGATAATGCTGTCATTAATCGCAAAATTAATCATTGCGATATTGTTTTGCTCGGCAGTCACCTCTATGGCGTATATTCTCGCCTCGCCATTAGAAAATATGATTGTCTCTGTTGTTGAGGAAGAAGTTGCTGACGGCATGATTACAACAGTTAAAATCAAGGCCACTGTAAGTATTAAGCATAAAATCTTTTTCATTATGAAAACCTCCTAAAATTTTTAAATTTTTAATTTATTTTTTATCTGTCTTTCAATTATACATCTTTTTGAAGCAAATTGCAATAGTAAATGTATACATATTTTTTTCGTTATTTTCTACAAAAATATGCGCAACTTTTCAGTGCTTTACACATAACAAGGCTTTTTCGCCTATATCTTTCCTGTAATGTGAATTCTTGAATGATATTTTGCCAACCGCTTGGTAAGCCGCTTTAATGGCACAAGGCAAAGAATCCCCAATGGCAGTAATTCCCAAAACCCTGCCCCCACCGGTGACAGCCGGCGAGCCGCCGGTGGCAGACTGTGTAGCATTTTCTAACTTTGTTCCTGCATGATAGACTGTAGTCGACACACCAAAATCCTCATCAAGCCCACTTATCGGAAAGCCAACCTCATAAGCTCCGGGATAGCCGCCACTCGCCATGACAACACAAGCGGCACAACTGTCTTTAAAGACAATGTCAAGTTCGTGTAGTCTTTCTTCATGCACGGCTTCCATAATATCAAGCAAATCTGTCTCTAACAGCGGTAAAACCGTCTGTGTTTCGGGGTCGCCGAACCGACAGTTATATTCAATCACCTTAGGCCCCTCGTCTGTCAGCATTAAACCGAAATAAAGACAGCCCTTAAATTTCCTGCCCACAGCGCGAAGCCCTTCAATAGTCGGTTTAATAATATCCCTCATAACGCAATCAGCCATTTCAGGAGTATAAAACGGGCTTGGTGAAATTACCCCCATGCCCCCGGTGTTGGGGCCTTCATCGTGGTCAAAGGCGCGCTTATGGTCTGTGCTTGAGGGCATTGGTTTCACCGTTTTTCCGTCGGTAAACGCAAGAACTGTTACCTCAGGGCCGCTTAGACATTCCTCAACAACAATTATCGAATCCCCGAACTTTTTATCAACCAACATAGAGTTCACGGCGGCTTTCGCTTGCGCTAAATCTGCGGCGACAACTACCCCTTTGCCCAAAGCGGGCCCGTCATATTTAATCACAACGGGGAAAACATTTTCACTTTCTATGTAATTGAGCGCATCGTCAGCACAGCTGAACGTCTTATGGCGCGCTGTGGGAATATTGTGCTGTTCCATAAAAGCTTTTGCGAAAGCCTTGCTCCCTTCAATGAGCGCGGCGTTTTTTGAGGGCCCGAAAGTTTTGAACCCCTTAGCTTCAAGGGCATCAACCATGCCCATAATCAACGGGTCATCAGGCGTGACAAAAACATAATCTGCCTTTATTTGTTCTGCTAACTTAACCATGCCGCAAATGTCAGTTGCGCTAACGTCATGAATCTGTGCAATGCTTGAAATACCGCCGTTTCCGGGTGCCGCATGAAGTTCGCTAACCCGCGGCGATTTACAAAGGGCGGCGCAAACCGCATGTTCACGCCCACCACCACCCACTACTAATACCTTCATATTTTTTTAAATCTATCCTTCCCGTCGCCGTAAGGCGACTCCACAACTGTCCACTGTCAATTGTCAACTGTCCAGTGCCGTCAATGATGAAACAATCTAAGCCCCGTAAATGCCATTACCATATCATATTGATTGCAGGTTTTGATTACGTGGTCGTCTCTGACAGAGCCGCCCGGTTGTGCTATGTATTTTACGCCGCTTTTTGCCGCTCTGTCGATGTTGTCGCCAAACGGGAAAAACGCATCAGAACCTAACGAAACGCCGCTTAAAGTATCAAGCCAACTGCGCCTTTCGCTTGAAGTGAACTCCTCGGGCTTTTGAGAAAATATATTTTGCCACTGCCCGTCCGCTAAGACGTTTATGCAATCATCGCTTGTGTAAAGGTCTATGGCATTGTCTTTTTCGGGCGGCTTTAAACTGTCAAGAAATTTAAGCCCCATGACTTTTGGGTTTTGCCTTAAATACCAATTGTCTGCCTTGTCGCCCGCAAGCCGCGTGCAATGAATTCGTGATTGCTGCCCCGCGCCGATTCCGATTGCTTGTCCCCCATATGCGTAGCACACGGAATTTGACTGGGTATACTTAAGGGTAATCAGCGAAATGATTAAATCGGTTTTCGCCTCGTCCGGAAGGTTTTTCAAGCGTGTCGGAATATTCTCTAAAAGGGAAGGCGTTATAATCGTGTCGTTTCTGTTTTGCTCAAAGGTTATTCCGAAAATCTGTTTTGTTTCGGGCGATTTCATTTCAGGCTCATAACGCGGCTCTATTTTTATAATATTATAACCGCCTTTTCGCTTGGCTTTCAGAATTTCGAGTGCCGCCGGCTCATAGTCGGGCGCAATCACGCCGTCGCTCACTAAAGTTGACAGAAATTTGGCTGTCGTGACATCGCAGGTGTCTGACAATGCGGCAAAATCGCCGAAGCTTGACATTCTGTCCGCCCCTCGCGCCCTTGCATAGGCGCAAGCAAGCAGGCTGTCGTCAATCCCCTCTAAGTCGTCAACCCAATAAATTTTTTTGAGAATGTCTGTGAGCGCGACTCCCACAGCTGCCCCGGCAGGTGAAACGTGCTTAAATGATGCCGCCGCAGGAAGCCCGGTTGCCGCTTTAAGCTCTCTCACAAGCTGCCAGCCATTGAGGGCATCCATAAAGTTTATGTAGCCGGGTTTGCCGTTAAGCACTTCAAACGGCAGTTCCCCCTGAGAGTATATTCGCGCCGGCTTTTGGTTTGGATTGCAACCATATTTTAATTCTAACTCTTTCAAACTAATCCCCCCTTAATTTATTAACAAACTTCTCCTCATACGTATTGCTTTTAATATCAATAAATCTCACATAAAGAGAAACTTTATTTTCCTCGTTCAAGCTGTTCCACACATCATTGGAAAACTCATCTATATCACCGCAAATGTTGATGAAATGCGGCTCACCCTGAAAGCTCGGCAACGGTTCTCCATCGTGTTTATAGGTGTGAATAAAATGCCCTGTGCCTTTGCAGGGGTTATTATAAGCGAAATTAAACCTGTTTGTCGAGTCGGGGCAACCCCCATCGGTTTTTATAATCGACAAGGCATAATTGAAGTTTAGCTCGCTGTCACATAAATGGACTATTCCCGAAATGCGGGGGGTATAGTTGGGGGCATCGGGTTCAAAGTCACGTATTCTGAGTGCTTGTTCAAAGGTTAACTGTCTGTCCATTCCTTCATATATAGTGTCGGTATGGTCGCCGTTGGTGACGATTGTCTTGTTTCCCAAAACCCTCATGGCGCGATAAATCACCAATGTCGGGTCAGACAATTTTGACGGCTCAAACGCGCTTGTGCGAATCCCGTCACCGTCTTTAACAAAGATTCGGTTTCTTGAGTTTTCGCTTCTGCCCATGATAAAATAGGCGACAACGGCGTGCGTGCCGCTTTGACTCGCACCGATAATAATCCCTCTGCCGGGATAGCTGTTTGTTTTTAAAATGTCGCCTAAAGAGCCGATTGAGTTAATCTCTTCCATCGTCGTTACCCTCTTTCGATATTTATTTTCCGATATTTATTTTATATTTATTTTATCGTTACAAAACAATTCCACTGCCAATGGCAAAATTACCTGCTCGGCTTGTTCCATGACTCTTTTTTGAAGGCTTTCGGGGGTGTCGCTTTCATGCACTTCTACAGTTTTTTGCAAAATCACCGGACCGCCGTCACAAACCTCTGTCACCAAATGAACTGTTGCCCCTGTTTGCCGCTCACCACTTTTCAACACCGCTTCATGGACTTTAAGCCCGTACATTCCCTCACCGCAGAATTTCGGAATAAGCGATGGGTGAACATTGAGCATACGGTTTTTAAACGCCTTGCAAACATCTTCCTCTAAAATCACCATAAAGCCGGCGAAAACTATTAAATCGGGCGACTCGTCTTTAAGCGTTTCAAGCAACTCTTTGCTATAATCGGCTGAATTATCATACAGCTTTCGGTTAAGAACACGCGTTTTAATTCCGGCTTTTTCGGCGCGTTTGAGCGCGAAAGCATCAGGGCTTGACGAAATCACGCAGGTTATTTTTCCGCTTTTGTTTCTCCCAGCCCAGCCGGCATCAATAAGTGCTTGCAGGTTAGTGCCGCCAGACGAAACTAATACAACAATTTTTTTATCACCCATATTACTCATATAAGTATAACCCCGTCATTGCCTTTTATTACTTTTCCGACTTGAGTTGCTTTAGTTCCGCTTTGATTTAAAACTTCAATCGCTTTGTCGGCATAAGATGGTGAGACCGCCAAAACAAAACCCAATCCCATGTTAAAAGTGTTGTACATATCTCTCTCGCTTATACCCCCTGCTTTTTGAATTTCTTTAAATATTGGGGGGATTGTGTACGACTCCTTATTAATTGCCGCCGAAAGCCCCGCAGGCAGCGCGCGCGGAATGTTTTCATAAAATCCGCCACCCGTAATATGAGCCGCCGCCTTCAACCCCGTTATGTCTCCCTTATCTTTTTTCATTTGAGTTAAAAGGCTTAAGAGCGGCTTCACATATATTTCGGTAGGGGTCAACAAAATTTCCCCCAACGTCTTTTCGCTCCAAGAAAATGTTCTGTCAAGCGGCTGCGCTGTGTCGTCAATACCGAAAACTTTTCGCACTAACGAAAACCCGTTTGAATGTACTCCGCTTGAAGCAAGCCCGATTAACAAATCGCCTTCTTTCACGTTATTGTGGTCTAAGAGCGCGCTTTTATCCGCTACGCCCGTGCAATACCCTGCAAGGTCATATTCGTCTTCTTTATACAGACCGGGCATTTCGGCGGTCTCCCCCCCGATAAGAGCGCAACCCGCCTGAACACAACCATCGGCAACCCCTTTAACAATCTCGGCTATCCGTTTGGGGATATTTTTACCACAAGCGATATAGTCAAGAAAGTAAAGCGGTTTCGCGCCGCAACAAATTATATCGTTCACGCACATTGCCACAACGTCAATTCCGACAGTGTCGTGCTTGTCCAAGAGAAAAGCAAGTTTAAGTTTAGTTCCGACACCATCGGTTCCCGACACTAAAACAGGCTCTTTTATTCCGGTTAAATCAAGCTCAAACATTCCGCCGAAGCCGCCGATTGAATCTAAAACGCCTGGAATTTTCGTTCGATTTACATGCGATTTAAAAAGTTCAACCGACTCATAACCGGCGGTAACATCAACCCCCGCCGCCTTATAACTGTGAGAATAACTATTCATTTTCAGACCTCGCTTTCAGACCTCACTAAATCTCATATCAAATTTGTTGGTTGGTTTTTCATCGGGGACTTCAACCGGGTATTTTCCGGTGAAGCAACCCATGCAAAAATCACACCGCCCCCCTTTTGCAACCTTTGAAATACCATCAAGGCTGAGATAACCCAACGTATCCGCGCCGATTCGCGCTCTTATCTCGTCTGTGGTGAGTTGACAGGCAATCAGCCCGTCACGGCTGTTAACGTCCGCCCCAAAATAACAGGGGTTCAAAAACGGTGGCGATGATATGCGAACGTGAACCTCTTTCGCGCCAACCTCACGCAGCAAGCGCACGATTCGCGCACAGGTCGTTCCCCTGACTATGCTGTCATCAATCATGATTACTCTTTTGCCTTTGATTGTTTCTTTTATGGGGTTGAGTTTAATTTTAACCGAATCCTCACGCATTCCTTGTGAGGGTTGAATGAAGGTTCTGCCTATGTAGCGGTTTTTCACAAAACCTATGCCATAAGGGATTCCCGATTCAAGCGAAAATCCAATCGCCGAATCTAAACCGCTGTCCGGAACGCCTATTACGATGTCGGCTTCAACGGGGTGTTCTCGCGCTAAAATTCTGCCTGCTGTATTGCGTGAATGTTGAACTGAGACCCCTTCGATAATGCTGTCCGGGCGTGCGAAATAAACAAACTCAAAGACACACAACTCACCTTTTTTTGTGCAGTGAGTGCGGATACTCTCAATGCCCTTTTCACTGATTACCACAATTTCGCCCGGCTCAATGTCTCTTATAAACTCAGCGCAAATGCTGTCAAGCGCGCAAGACTCACTTGCCACAACATAGCCCGCCGAGTTTGGCAACTCGCCCAAACAAAGCGGCCTGAACCCGTTAGGGTCACGTGCGGCGATTAACTTCTTAGCAGACATTACCAACAACGAATAGGCCCCTGACAGTCGCGGCATAGCCAATTCAACCGCGTTTTCGATTGAGACGGCATTTACCCTTTGTTCTGTAATGGCATAGCTGATTACTTCAGAGTCGCCGGTTGAGTGAAAAATCCCGCCTTTAAGCTCATACTCGTCACGCAAAGCCGAGGCATTAACTAACCCCCCATTGTGAGCAATCGCCATCGGCCCTTTAATATGCCTGACAACCATAGGTTGGGTATTTTGAAACGCCATAGGCGGTGAGTTTTGAGATGTCATAAACTGAATACTGTGAGATGTCGCCCCATCACCGACAGCATAGCGGACATGGCCCACTGCCATTTTTCCGTCACCCAATTTGTTAAGGGCTTCGTTGTCAAAAATGTCGTTGACTAAACCTAACTCTTTTTTGCACTTTAACACACCGCGGTCATTAACCACAATGCCGCAACTTTCTTGCCCACGATGTTGAAGCGCACACAGAGCATAATAAGTTGACACCGCCACACTCGCGCGTTCTTTAGAATAAATGCCAAAAATCCCACATTCTTCATGCATAAAATAACACCTTTCTACTCACTATCCACTGATTTCTGCTGTTACTTTTTTATCTGACTCTATGTTTTTGGCTTTTTGCCCGGCTTTGTATTCTTTCATTTTTTGACGAAGGTTGTCGTCGCCGACCGCTAAGATTTGAGCCGCGAGAACACCGGCGTTGACGGCACCGTCAATGGCAACAGTCGCAACCGGAACACCGGGAGGCATCATGACCGATGACAACAGCGCGTCTAAGCCTTCAAGTGCTTTTGATTTTACAGGAATCGCTATAACAGGCAAAACAGTGTTCGCCGCGCACGCCCCTGCCAAATGCGCTGCCATTCCTGCCGCCGCTATAATCACGCCATAGCCATTAGCTTCAGCCGCGCCGATAAATTCAGCCACCAAATCAGGAGAACGATGAGCGGACATAACCCGAACGGTTGTCTCGACCCCAAAATCTTTCAAAACATCATACGCTTTGCGCACCACCGGCAGGTCACTATCACTGCCCATAAGAATAGCTACTTTTTTCATTTTTAACTTGTCCTTTCAAAATTTTTTCAAAAATTTTATGGAAGCTGAATAACCAATGGCAATGTCACCATTGACAACAGCGTAACCACCGCGAAAATTTCCGAGGAGTAAACACCCTCGCAATCATGTTTAACGGCAATAACAGTGCAAAGCACGGCTGTCGGGCAAGCACTCGCCGTCAAGTGAACCCTCATAATCAACTCGTCGCGCGGCAACAATAAGAACACCCCGTATACCGCAAGGGGGACGATTATTAGCTTAAGAAAACAAACATAATAGAGCCTTAAATTTTTGATGAGTTTTTTAAAATCAGCCTGTATTACCGTCGCGCCGGCGGCAAGCATAGCGCATGGCAGTGTCATGTTCCCGAGTAATCCAATTGTTCTTAAGGGAATGTCCGGCAACGGTATTTTAAAGGTGAAAAACAAAGTTCCCAACAATATGGCGTAAATCATCGGGGTATTAAGCATTGCCGGCAGAGATTTAAGGGTTGTCCCGATTTTTGAGGCGATTGATGGTTTAATATCGTTGGCGATAAGAGTGGCATTTCTTATGACAAAAACCCCGTAAGTCCATGTTACAACGCTGTTACCCGCGATAAACGCCGCTAAGAAAAACACCCCTTCACCGCCATACAGCCCCTGCACCAACGGTATTCCCATGAACCCACAGTTGCTCAAGACAACCGAGACTCTCTCTACCGCTCTTCTTTGTGACGGGGCACCGCGCACTAAAAACACAGCGCACAATATAACAACAACATAACAGAGTGCCGCCAACAAAAAAGCATAACCCAAGCGATAAGCAAGCTCTTCGCTATACTCCATTCTGAAAGCCAAAAACACCGCCGCAGGGTTTGCGATAAAGACCACTATATCAGAAAGCGTTTTAACCGCAGGCTTGTCTATTATTTTAATTTTATACAAGACCATGCCCAACATGATTAAAAGGGACATAATCGAGACTTGTGTCATTACCGCCATTTTTTAGACATGCCCTTTCTGAACAAAGTTATTCTTCTAAGTTTCTTGCGATTTTAACCATTTCATCTTTTGCGTTTCTTTCCGCGCCTATAGACAGTGATATTGCACCGGCAACGACCATGATTCCAATCCCGAAAATGAGTTGGGGGCCGACTTCAATTTCATCAAGCGGCAATATAGCATATGCCGAGCCGATTACAAGCCCGATAATAACGCTGTAACTGACAGTATAAAACCGTTTAAGAAGCCATTTAATAAGTTTTGCCCCTGCCACCAACCCGATAAGAACGCCGAGGCCCGCCGGTAACAGCACAACGATGTCCATGTTTTTGACAGCTGAAATTACGGTGGTATAAATTCCGAGCAAGACCATCATGAAAGAGCCTGAAATACCCGGCATGACCATAGCGGCGGCTGACAACATTCCACCAAACAAAAGAACCATAAAAAACATAACACTCATGTTATATTTTACCTTAGGCTGAAACTCAACGGGGTTACCTGCCGCGCTGACATATCTGAAAGTGAAGCTCTCGCCCGCGCCCAATCTGTCCGCGCCTAACGGGCGAATGGCGTTGTTTTGCGCCTCATCGCTTACACCGCCGAAAATAGTCTCAAACGTGTTTTCAACGTAATAGAGCTGAGCCCCGACCACGCTGACTATTTCACCTTCTTTAAATCTCAGATGAAATTCACTTATGTCTTGATTTGTATTGTTTTTATATGTAGTGGTGAATGTGCCTGTGCCGTCACGACTCCAGCGAATGTCACTGCTTTCGTCAGACAAGTCCCCGAAAACAGATAACCCCACCACAAGCGCAGTAGCCAATACTATAGGAATTATAGAGCTTTTTTTGAACTTTTCATATTTGGTTGCCGTTCTGTATACGAATGGCAGACTGCCGAGAATAAGACCTATAAATAAAAAGTATGTGGGTACAGGATAAAGCTCGAAAAGGCCGCTCAAAACCACCGCCGCTCCCACAATTCCGGCTATGACACCGACACCAAAGGGGATTAAGAACCTCAAGTTTTCTTTAATATGCTTAAAATCTAAAGCGAGTGCTCCACACACCTTGTCGTAGCAACCCATAATGACCATCATTGTCGCACCGCTTATCCCGGGAATAACATTGACAATCCCGAAAACAACCCCATATATAAACCCCTGAAAACCCTGCATATTGTCTACGCCTCCTTTTTCATAAAATCATACCAAAGTTGTGAAACCGCCCCCGATAAAATTGCCGTAAGCACCCAAAACAGGTTCGCCCCCGAAAAACCGATGTATTTATTGAGCGGCAAAAACACCAACAACACTGCCGTTAAAATAACCAACCCCGTGATGAAAAGCGCGCCCCCTCCGTTTTTCGCCATTGCCCTAAACGCCGATGTGCTGTCGGACATGTTAACCCATTTCATAAACACAAGCCCCGAAACAAACGTCATAAAAACATAACTCCTGCCTAAGTCTTGCGACTCACGCGCTAAGTAATACCAAATCAGCATGGCCGTCAATAAAGAGCCGGACTGAATTGCCGCTTTCGTGAGAAACCCACGGTTGATTTTCCCTTTGCCTATAAAGTCAGAGGACTGTTGAGTTCTTTTAACCTCAATTCGGTTGTTAAAATAGGCGAACGAGCAAAGGGGAACGAACACCACTAAAATTAACGATGAAACAATTGAGTCGAATATAAAGCCGTTATCTGTGTTCCCGAAAATGAGGTTAACAAATGAAAACGCTATAAGAATCATGGTCGCGCAAAATGTAAGAGCAACCGCGCTTTTTATGTTGCTGTGGGTTTGTCGCGTTTCTTTGATAATGTCAACAAACACGCCTAAATCGTTGCTGTTTAACAGAATGTCACTCGCCTGTCGCACTGCCATTGTGCTGTCTTCAAGCACTAATGCCCCGACATCTGCTGTTTCAAATAACCGCGCGTTTGCCGTATTGTCGCTTATTACCCCAACAATTTCACCTCTTTTTCTCAACAGCCTGATAACCTCGTTTTTTTGGCTGTCACTAAAGAGTGAGAAAATGTTTGTATCGGGTTCAATATGCCCTGTTTCTTTGAACTTCTCGCCGGTGAGGATTTGCTTTTGAGCCATTCCGATTTTAGCCCCAACGGCGGCGGCAACCTCTTCGTTGTCATCAGTGAACATAATCAAATCCACCCCTGCCTTATAGCAGTTGCGAACCGCCATAGGCACAGTATCGTGAAACGGGTTCATAAACGATATAAGCCCGAGTACTCTAAATTCGGCATCATAAACACTCTCAGGCATTCTGTCATCGTCTATTCTGGCGTAGGCAATAGCCAACACCCTTTGCCCTTGTTTTGAATAAGCCGACTGTCGTTCTTGCAGTCGAAAAAGTTCATCATGCCCGATGTCAGAGACAGTATATACCTTTTCGGGTTCACCCCTTATGCAGAATAAGCGCGCCCCGTTTACGTTCCAGAGATTGCCGCCCATTGCATCATCTTTAGAGAATGGGTAACTTTTGAGCAATTTGTTTTTGCTTAAATCGGCTATGACATTAAGTTTTGAAGCGGCGTGAAGACTGATTGCACGGTCAAAATCAAAGTCTGAGTCCGGCTCGACATCGCAAGAAAGCAGTGAAACGTTGGTTAGCATATCAACATTTCCCGAAAACTCATCTGCGACTTCAATACGGTGGGCAGAAATAATCCCTGCTTTATCCACGCAAATCGCGCTCATGGCGTTAAGCAGTTCAAGAGTGTTCAAATTTCTTGCCGTTGCGTGCCTTTTTTTCAGCCGCTTTGCCGTTTCAAGTTGATATAATCTGACAACGCAAAGAATTTCAGCCGGGATAAAGCACAAAGCAAACGACATAGCCGGGAGGAATGTCACTGCAAATGTGACAAGCCCTCCGCTGACATCAGGCTCAAAGGTAAGCACAATTGCGACAAACAAGAAAGCGCAAGCCGCCACGTTAAAGACCCGAACGGTCTTTCTGATTAAAGGCTCGAAAACAGAACTTGTCGTCGCATTAACAGCAGATATTCTACCCATAGCGGAAATATTGTCATCGTCTACATCTGAATCGTGTGAGTACTCATTCCCGACAAAAACTTTATATTTAAAGGTATCAACGCCGGTGGCGAAAACTCGCCCGACAAGAACGCCGCTGATTATTCGAGTGCCTTTATACACGCAACTTTGTTTGAGTTTATTTTTACTGTCAACACCGGGGAGTTTTTCGCGCGGCAAATGGTCGTCGGTGAAAAGGCTCTCGTCTGCCATGACACCGTCACTTTCTAATATATGAAGGTCGGCAGGGACACTGTCCCCCGCTTTCAGCAAAACAATATCATCGGGGACTAAAAAGCGGCTGTCTTTCAAGACAAGCTCACTCGCACGAATAACACAGACCTCAAAAATGTCACGATGTTGAAAATATTGTTCACTCAAGTTACATTTTGAGCGTTTATATATTTCGGTTGTAATGTGAACAGCTAAAAGCAACAACAAAACCACGCCCGCACCCACGCTTGAATTAACAAGCAAAACCACGGCCGCAACAAGCATAAGCCAAAAACGCAACGATATAAAAACCTTCGCAACGCTGAAAAGGCTTTTTTCGTCATCGTCATCATCTGTTTCTATGTTAACGCCGTACATAGACAATCGTTCAGTCGCCTCAAGCTCGGTGAGCCCACTGTACTTCGCTCTATAGTGCAGATATTCTTCCATTTTTTCAGTTATACCCTTTCACAAACACAGTTATAATAAGGTTGTAATTTTAGTATAACACATTTTTCCAGAAAAGTCAAGGGCGATGAACAGTTGACAATTGACAGTTGAGAGTTGATAGTTATTTTTAAATATTTTTTCAAAACTTCTTGCTATTCGATTTTATTTATGGTATAATCAAGGCTATAAATAACTCGGAAAAACCATAAAAATCAAGAATTTGTTGGCGGAGTAATGGCATAGTAACTTTCAATCAAACTCAATACTGTAAAGCAGTTTCATTTCATGATAACAAAATATGTAAAAATTAAAAAGGATTTTGTTCTATGAAGATAACTAACCAAGAAATATATAAAATTTTAGATTTCATGCATACAATAGAATTTTTTTATCAAGAAAAATATTTATCAGAGAATAGAATTGATAAAATAAAAGATAAAGACAGAATGCTACTTCTTCGTTCTTTGCCTTTTACAGGATTTGTTTCTTCGATTCTACAATCAGATGAAAAAGAATTCGTAAACTACCCTCTAACTACTTCTGTTCATGTTTGTATAGGACGAGTTGCTAAAGAACCTTTGATAAAAAAGATGTATAAGCATTTACGTCTTAATGATGATAGACCCGAGGAAACATCAGATGAGCTTTGCCTTATAGGTTTGAAAATTACGCAGTTAGGTTCTTATGAGCCTGATTCTTTGCGTATTTCGCCTTTTGTGTGGTGTACTTCAAGATATTGTCACAGATTGCCAATTACGCGAAATGATTATGATAACGAAATGAGTGAATTAGCTAAAATAATTTCGGGAAAAGAAAATATTTGCCAAGCAGACTTGGATAACTTTTATAATTTAGTTTGTAAGAAATATTCGATTAATGCTGTTTTAGATGGGTATATGGCGTATTATAGATATGCAGATGGGGATGCACTTGAAAACAATGAAAGTAAAGAAGATAATTTTAGTGAACTTTTTAGCGGATTTTACGAAGCTGATTTAAACTTGGTAAAACAACGGTTTCCATTGGCAAGTGATGCATTTCGCAACTATATTACAAGTTTGTTAGTTTCTGAAAACGGCTATACATATCGCAATCAGCCCGATAGAGATATTCGAAAAGATAAAGCTTTGATTAAAGAGTGGCTTTCGCTTGAAAAAGCACCCCTTGGAAAGTGGCCTTCTAAGCATAGTCCGTCACTTATGCAACAGATAGCAATAAATATAGCTATCAGCGATGAAACTGCTAATCAAAATCCGATTTTTTCTGTAAACGGTCCTCCCGGTACAGGTAAGACCACGTTATTGAAAGAAATTATTGCATCTAATATAGTGCAGCGTGCGATTTTATTGGCAGAATATAAAGAAGCTGATGATGCATTTAAACCAAAAGGTTTTATAGATGGGGAATATTCTTCTAAAGATGTCGATGGAAAAGGATATGATAAATTCATTCGAAAATTTAATGTATTTAAAAACGATGCCATAAACGATTATGGTATGATAGTCGCATCGTGTAATAATGCGGCTGTTGAAAATATTACCAAAGAACTTCCTGATGCAAAATCGCTTTTAGATAGTATCGGTGAAGATAATAATAAAGTTTCGCAAAACTATTGCACGTTAAATGATATTAGACAAGTTTTTGATGTATCTTTGACGACAGATAAAATTATATACAGCGGATGGGTTGAAAAAGAAAAAAGTTATCAATTATGTAGAGAGCGTGATGTGTTTTTTTCAAAACTTGCAAGTAATTTGTTGGGAGATAAAGCATGGGGTACTATATCTGCTCCATTAGGCAAGGGTTCAAATATAAATAATTATTGTTGGCACATATTGCGTCCTTTAGTTGAAAATTATTTATCAATACATGATAAAAGTATAGTATCAGAACGTAAAGAACAATATAATAAAATTCGCATTGAATTTAATGAGCAGCTTAATCGTGTAAAGCGTATTAGAGATGTTTTGTTACAAACAAACATTGAAATGCTTGAAAAAGGCGGTGTTAGCGTATTAAATGATGAGTTTTGGGGGAAATTTGATAGTAACGATATAAAAGAAAGTACGAGTGCTCAAACAATGAACCCGTGGACTTGTAAAGAATATGACAGAGAGCGTGAATATTTGTTTTATTTAGCCCTACAATTACAAAAAGCGTTTGTTATTTCTTCTAAATGCTGTTATGAAAATCTTAAAAACCTTGGAATGTTGTGGAAAAAAATAAAAAATTCTAACAAAGATATGGTTCTTTTTTCTGATAAAGATAAAAAATTATCTTTTGCGGATTTATTGAATACAATGTTTTTAGTAACGCCGGTTATTTCAACAACATTTGCATCAGTTTCAAAATTCCTACAAAATATCAGAGAACCTCGTCAAATAGGATTATTAATTGTAGATGAAGCGGGGCAAGCCCCGCCCCATGCTGCGTTAGGTGCTTTGTTTAGATGCAGGCGTGCAATAGTTGTAGGCGACCCTAAGCAAGTTGAACCGGTAGTTACGGATGATTTAGTTCTTATCAAACGCATATTGGTAAATAAAATTACAGAGCCATATATGGATAAAAATGCTTCAGTGCAAGTATGTGCAGATTTGTTAAATAATTATGGTTCTAATATAGGCGATAAATGGGTTGGTTGCCCTCTTGTTGTTCATCGGAGATGTATTAATCCAATGTTTGATATATCAAATGCTATTTCATATGATAAAACAATGAAAAATGCAACATTCGGACCAAAACCTGAAGTTGAAAAACTCTTTGTTTATCCAAAATCGTGTTGGATTGACGTAGACGGAAAAGAGAAAGGCGAAAAGAATCATCATGTTGAAAATCAAGCAAAAGAAGCACTTAAAATTATAGTTAAGAGTTTTCAAAAATATGATGGGTTTCCTGATTTGTATGTAATTTCTCCGTTTACAACTGTTGTTAATGGTCTTTGTCAATGTGTTTTAGCAGATTCATCACTAAAATGTTTTCAGGATGATGTAAAAAAATGGGTTGAAAATAATTGCGGGACTGTGCATAAATTCCAAGGAAAAGAAGCTAAAGAGGTCATTTTTCTATTAGGTTGCGATTCGAGTGCGAGCGGGGCTGTTAATTGGGTTAAACCTAATATTCTTAATGTGGCTGCAACACGTGCTAAGTTTCGATTTTATATAATCGGTGATTATAATGTTTGGCAAAAATCACGGATATTTGAAATTGCAAAAAAAATTATGTGTATTGATGGCGATTTTGTAAATGCTAAACAGACAGCTAAACCTATAATTATTGATATTTCAGAATCGGCACCTGCGATAACACGGTTTTCTGTGAAAACTTCAAATTTTTCAGAAATAAATTCAAATATTCCTAAATCTTGGTGTTCTCACATTTTTACATCACAAGAATTTTTTAATTTGAATAATGGTAGATGGGTATATGCTGATGATTTTTTAAGTAAAAAAACAGGAAATAAATTTGCGGCTCGAGTTGAATGGAGCGAATCTGAACAAAGGATAGTTATTGTAAAATCATAAATTTAACACGAAATAAAAACCGCCCTTCAAGGCGGTTTTTTCTAATTTGCGAGCTTATAAAGCGCGTATTGGTTGAGAGAAACTCCCTCTGTTTGGGCTTCTATAACTAATCTTTTGTGCAGACTTTTTGGAATACGCAGATTGAATTTTCCGCTAAATGTGCTGTCGGATATGGGTTCGGGGATTTCATCTCCAAACTCAATCTTAACTTCAAGCCACCCTTCCATTGCTTCTCGAATGTTCTGATATGCTTCGTCAATAGTGTTTCCGTGGCTTTGACAACCATCAAGTTCTAAAACACGTGCATAAAAATAATCTCCGCTCTCGTCACGTGTTTCCTGTATGGTAATGTTATACGGCAAGCCCATGAAGTAATTAATATCTTTCTTTTTCATAATTTTCGCAGGGACTATTGTCTTTTCAATCCCTGCCACTTTATCACCTCCTTTATTATTATAGTACCACACTTGGTACTGTTTTGTCAATGCTTTTAAAAAATATCGAAAAAAACATCTCAAACCGCCCTTCAGGGCGGTTTTTTCTAATTTGCGAGCTTATAAAAGAAAAATGATACATTATATCACAAAAAGCTTTTATTATAATTAATCCATTGACAAACACAAAATAATATGATATAATTGTGATACATTGATATTTTAAGGAGGTGTTTTTATGGAAACAACTTTACAACTTGCAGCATGGGGCGGTTCAACGGCTTTAAGAATCCCCAAAATAATTTTGCAACAGTTAAATTTAACGGAAAAATCAACAGTAGAAATCAAAGTTGACGGAAACGGCTTAATTGTTAAGCCTTTAACCCAAGAACCCACATTAAGAGAGTTGTTTATAAATTACACCGGGGAATACAGAGGGGAAGAACTTGATTGGGGCGAAGATGTAGAAGGCGAAATAATATGCGAGACGACAGAACGCAAACGACCGGCTTTATAATGGCAGACCAAACAAGAACCATATCCGCAAAAGCGCGAAAGGCAATACATGTTGAGGAATTGCCCGAAGATATATTGCTCAAAGTTTCAAGTTTGATAAAACGAATACTTGATAATGATTGATTTGAGTCTGTATAACCACCCGTGTAAATGTCAATAATCTCCATAAGAAAAAAATAAATGGAGGTTAATGCAATGAGAACAACAAATAATATTCAAACAGAACAAGAAA
>WRLV01000044.1 GCA_009777445.1 Oscillospiraceae bacterium
GGATTACCGACAATGCCGCTCACGTCATAATCATACGTTCGGACGGCATTGTGGTTTACACAAACAGCACGGCAACAGCGAATGCTGATTACATCTACGGTTCGGGATTGGATTTAGTTGTTGATATTGACATGAACGGAAATACGTTTAAGTCAATGACAGGCGACATTACAGCCGATGATTACACCGTAGACAACGATGCTCAAATAATCACGTTCAGCAAAGAATTCATGGCAACTCTCGACTACGGCACAAACCACGCGCCTAAAAACCACATCTTTACAGTGGAGTGGAATCCGCTCGGCTTCACTTTCGTGAGCGGCGATGACAATGAAGAACCCGGCAAAACAATAATCACAATCACGGTAAAAAGCCCTTGTGAATCAAGTCATACTTCCGACAACGCACAAGCTGCCGACTGCGAACAGCCTAACGCTTGCACTGTTTGTCAAGATGAAATAGACCCGGCAACAACGCATACCCCCGACACTTCCGCTAACTGCGCTCACTGCCAAAATTGCGATGTGACAACGCTTGCCGTTTCTTGCGCAACCGCCCCGAAATGCGCGGCTTGTCAAACGGCTTGCGAACACACAGACAGAAACGGCGACAACTGCGAAAATTGCGACGATTGCGGCGCGACAGAATTAGAACGGATTTGCACAAGTGAAAATCCGTGTGCATTCCATTATGAAGCACCGCCCATTTTTGAACCCTGTAGTCTCGATTGCAAGGGCGAGGGGAATTGCGATGAGCCCTGTGAGCCACCGAGCGTTTTTGAACCCTGCGGACCCGATTGCAAGGGCGAGGGCGAATGTGACGAGCCGTGTGAGTTTTTAATCGGTGACACTAATCGCGACGGCAAAATAAATATCGCTGATTTGACTTATCTCAAACGGGTTGCCGTGGGATATATGCCGGAAATTTTCGTCAACCGCCCTGAATGTTGGCTTGACCCCGAGACACGAGCAGAAGAAAATCCTATGCCTAAAGCGGCAGATATAACACAGCTTAAAGATTTTCTTACAGGGAAAATTAGTAGTTTTTTATAGAATGCTGTAGGGGGTGGGCTTGCCCGTAGCGCAATTTGCAAATATTAAAACCATAGCAAATCACGCCGCAGTGAAAATTGATGAGTTATAATCGCGGCTCATCAATTAACGCTGTGGCGTTGTTTGGGGTTATAACAATAACTGTCAACCTAAATTTAGTCAAATTCAAGCACCCCTCATTAGCAATTGACAATTTACAATGTACAATTATTGTGTCCGCTCACGCGGACGTTTTTAAAACTATTTCAAATCCGTCGCCGTAAGGCGACAACACAATTGTCAATTGTACACTGTCAATTGTTCATCAGGACTTTGCATAAATTAAACGCCTTTCTTTCAGTAAATTGTCAGCAAACCACGGGGTTCGTTGCTTTGTATCTTCTTGCTCTAAAGCTTCAAGAGTTACTAAGTCTAATGACTTGCACAATTTTTCATCAAGGTCATTATAAAGACCGCCCATATCAAACATAGTAACTATTTTCGAGCCTTTTCGCTGAATAAGAACGTCCACGTCACTGTCATCGGTGGCATCGCCGCGCGCATATGAACCGAAAATGTACACAGTGGGAATGTCGTACTTACGTGCTATAGGAGAGATTTTTTCGCTTAGCTCTTTCAATGTATATATCACACGAGTCACCACCCTTTCAAGGTCATAATTTCAAATCCGTCGCCGCAAAGCGACACCAAAACTGTCAACTCTCAATTGTCAACTGTCAACTGCCTTACCGCTTTCCCCATATCTCCCTCGTTGAAAAGATAGCTGCCGGCGACTAAGATGTTTGCGCCGGCTTGTTGGGCTAATTGTGCGGTTTTTTGGTTTATGCCGCCGTCAACCTCTATATCGGTGTTAAGCCCTTGTCGGACAATTTCTTGACGTATGGCGCGAATTTTTGGGAGCATGTCTGTCATAAATTCTTGACCGCCCATGCCCGGCTCAACAGTCATGATTAGAATCATGTCCGCTTCTTTAAGAAAAGGAAAAACCGCTTGTGCAGGAGTGTTCGGCTTTATGCAAAGCCCTGCCTTTATTCCGAAACTGCGAATCAATCTCAGAGTATCAAGTGGCAAACACTCGCTTTCTATATGTATGGTAATAATATCAGAGCCAGCCTTCACAAAAAGGGGAATCAGCCTTGTTGGCTCGTTTACCATCAAGTGTGTGTCAAAAATCAAGTTAGTGTGTGGGCGCAAAGAGCTTTGTATATAGTCGCCGAACGTTATGCTCTTGACAAAAACGCCGTCCATGACATCAAGATGTAACATATGAACCCCGGCAAGTTCAACACGGCGCACTTCATTTCCCAACTGCGACATATCCGAATTAAGCACCGATGCCGATATTTTCAAATCCATGTTTTCCCTCCCTCCCCGTCATCTACTATTATGCCATAAAATAACCGTTTTGTCAACTATTTTTTCAAATTTTTGCAAAACACTTGACACAAACAGAGTCGCGTTATATAATTAATTGAAGAATTTGAATATTCATGCACTGTCAATTGTCAACTGTCAATTGTCAACTGCCATCGGGGGTGTAATAATTATGCAGTATAGAGAGAACCCTAAGAACAGAGATTTAATTTCGCAATTGGCTTTGGGCTGTATGAGGTTTGAGCGAAAGGCAGGCAGAATAAATCAGACGAAGGCAAACGAGTTAGTCAGTTTCGCGCTTGAACAAGGCGTTAATTTTTTCGACACCGCCTATATTTACCCCGGCTCAGAAGAAGCGTTGGGAATAGCCTTGAAAAACAGTGACAAGCCGCGCGATGAATATAAAATCTCAACTAAGCTTCCCCATTATCTTTGCAAGAGCTATGCGGATTTCGACAAATTTTTTGAAAAACAGCTCAAACGCCTTCAAGCCGAATATATAGACTACTATTTTATCCACATGCTTAATAATTTAGCGGCATTAGAAAGGGTAATGTCTTTCGGTCTCGAAAATTGGCTCGCCGAAAAAATCAAAGACGGCAAAATAAAAAATGTCGGCTTTTCTTTTCACGGTGGAGAGACAGACTTCATTGACATTCTGAACGCTCGCGACTGGGACTTCACGATGGTTCAATACAACTATCTTGACGAGAACACCCAAGCAGGCGCGAGCGGAGTTCGTGCGGCTAACAAAAAGGGGCTTGCTGTTTTTGTGATGGCACCCTTGCGCGGTGGTCTGCTTGCCACGCGGCTTCCTCCTGCCGCTAAGGCGGTATTTTTAAAAAAAAATCCCTCTCGCTCTATGGCGGACTGGGCATTGCGTTGGCTGTACAATCAGCCTGAAATTACCGCGGTTTTATCGGGAATGTCTTCTATTAGCGACCTGAAAGAGAATATAATCTCTTGTAGCAATATTTCACCGGGTGGCTTGAGCGTTAGTGAGCTTTCGGTTTATCAAGCAGCGGTTGCGGCACTTAAAAAGAGCGTTAAAGTCCCCTGCACGGCGTGCGGTTATTGCTTACCTTGCCCTAAAGGGGTAGACATTCCAACCTGCTTTAACGCTTATAATGAGAGTTATTCCGTGGGCTTGAAAATCGCGTTGAAACAATACTATAAAAATACAGGCGTAGCATCAAAAAAACAAACCGATGCCTCCTGTTGCAACGGTTGCAAAAAATGTGAGAGACATTGCCCCCAAAAAATTGCCATTGCCGATGAGCTTATAAAAGTCAAAAAGCGAATGAAAACAGCGTTTATAATGCCGCTCTTGAGGTTTATTAAGAAAATCTTAATTGCGGACAATTAAAAAAGAAGGGTTATCATATGGACACGTATATTTTTTTGGTTATCGCGTTGATTCTTATGTACACAAAGGGCATGTCGCTCTTTATGCGAAGGCTTCACCTGCCGCAGGTGGTGGGCGCGGTTTTGGCAGGAATTTTATTAGGGCCGCCTGTTTTCGGCGTAATTGCCCCGAGTGAAACTCTCGAATTGCTCGCTGAGTTTGGGGTGATTTTGCTGTTGTTCTCAGCCGGAATGGAAACCGACTTCAACCAACTGAGAAAAAACCTCAAATCGTCGTTTATAATATCGTTCTTAGGGGTAGCGGTGACGTTGGGTGCAGGGTTCGGCGTTGCGTATTGGTTCGGCAAAAGCCCTGTCGAAAGCTTTTTCATAGGGGTGGTAATTGCCTCAGTGTCAACCGGAATAATCGTTGAGGCCCTTCACGAGTTGGGAAAGCTCAAGTCAAAAACAGGAACGATTTTATTGAGTGTCTCGCTCTTTGACGACATCATTGTTATAGGCATACTTGCTGTTGCTATGGGTGGGGCGCAGGGAGAGTTTTCACTTTATTCGTTGGGAATGACTTTAGCAAAAATGGTGGGCTTTTTCGGTTTCGCAATCTTAGGCGGTTTGTTCATGAACAAGCTCTATAACTCGATATATGAGAAATTCGGGCGGACGAAACGGCTTTCGGTCTTTGCTGTTGCTTATTGTTTTCTTATGGTATATTTGGCGGAATGGCTTGGGCTTGCTAATATAATCGGGGCATATATCGCCGGCATTGCTTTTTGCAACACTAAATGCGTTGAATATCTCGAAACAAAGACGAATGTCTTGTCGTATATGCTTTTTACCCCGATTTTTTTGGCAAATATAGGGCTTAAAGCCTCGTTCGACTCAATGGACACGAACGCCATTTTATTCACCGTCTTTTTTGTGTTGGCGGCGGTGGTTTCAAAATTTTTGGGTTGCGGCTTGGGGGCTAAGATTTGCGGCTTCACCTCACGCGAGAGTTTTCAAGTCGGCGCGGGAATGATTGCAAGAGGGGAGGTGTCATTTGTTGTCGCGAGCAAAGTCACGGCAGTGGGCCTGATAAGCCCGGATATATTTTTGAGCGTGATTATAGTCTCGCTCTCGACAATCCTAATAACACCAATGTTGCTTCAGTTGGCTTACAAAGAAAAGAGAAAAGAAAAATCCACCCAAAAACAACAAAGCACTTGACATTATTACAAAAGTATGCTATATTTTATAATATAATATTTTTAATGCGGAGGAAAATTTAAATGGCAAGAAAAATTTTAGCAATGTCAATGGCAATTGTTGTGGGATTGTGTCTGTTCTTGGTTCCGTCAAGCGCGGCGACAACACTTAGGCTGAGCGCGCGTTCGGCAGTCATGGGAATAGGCGAGGTCACCCAATTTTCAGCAAGGACTAACTCAAGAAACGCAGTCTCTTGGGTTTCAAGCAACAAAACAGTCGTAGACGTAAATTCAAACGGCAGAGCCACCGCCCTAAAAGAGGGCAGAGCGACAATTACCGTCAGCGTTGACGGATTCAGCGCGCAAATCAGAGTTGAAGTCAAAAAACCCCCAACCTCAATCAGAGCAAGCAACATATCAGTAAGAGAAGGCGCAAGTGACAGAATAAACGTTCAGTTCCCACCGGGAACAGCGAGCAGAGCGCGGACATTCACCAGCTCAAACACAAGGGTAGCACGGGTAGACAGCAACGGCAACGTAAGAGGAGTTAACGCCGGCACCGCCCGTATAAGAGTCAGCGCGTACAACGGCGTAAACACAACCGTCACCGTCACCGTAACAGCTGCTCCCGCCCCAGTAATAGGATTCGTCAAACAAGAAGAGTTAGAAGACGAATTCGACTTCAGTAATGACCCCGATTTAGTAATAATCGTGGATGAAGACATCGAACCGGAAGAAATGCCCGTAGAAATGATAGAGCCGTAAGTAGCACTCCGTGTAAAATTTGGGTAACCAAAAAGCAATTCTTAAGATAAAAATATTAAATAAAGACACTTTGGCAGTCGGTCAAAGTGTCTTTATTTTTATATGGAAGAATATTAATAATATGGGAGGAAATTAAAATGGAGACTAAAATAGCAACTAAAATGGCAACTAAAATAACGGCGTTGTCCATATCAGCAATCATGCTCTTTACTATTTTAACAATAGGGGTGTCTGCGGCGGGAGGTTATAGCGGCGCAGGTGGAGGAACAGTTGGTGGAATACTATCGGACAACGATGCATTTTCGTGGGGCGGAGACAATAACCAACAAGGCTACAGAATAACAGTATATAATAATGGAAGGGAGAAAATTGTAGATACCCCGGTAGACATACTTTTTACAGACCCTGTCAATTTGAGCGACGCAGAATTTGAATACATGGCTCAACCAAAGCACCCCGACAATAATTCAGGACTTTTCAGACAATTAAGACAAAAACCAAGTAAAATGAAAAGTGGATATAGCAATACCGGAAAGAGGAATGGTAGAAAATTTAGAGCAAATGCCTAAATTAATAGTGAGCCACGCTACGATTTTGAATTCCTACGAAGCTCAAGGGGTCGAGGTAGGTGAATATTTCAGGGAAAAACCTTTCGCCGAAAACCCTAATATGGTAAGATTAAAGGCGTTGGTACTTTGGGGCAAAATAAACGACGGGGTTCAATTATTTCCCACAATTACAACAGATTATTTAGAGAAGAACGAAATAAGAATAACAATAGAACCTATAATATGGTTTAAACCAGCAACTTGGGACAGAGATACACAAAGCGGAAATAAATACTCCCATTATCTATATGGAACAATAACAAATCATGTACAATGGTACAACGAAGCACAAAACCCATTTGCACAAAGCAACTTCCATATAGTAAGATACGTACAGTCCTCCAAAAACCCGAGAAACAATGAAGACATAGACCCAAAGCTCGATAACAGTTTAATGAACACCCCGGGCACCTCCCGATTATCAACTTTCAACATCTAAAGACAGTTTAATTACACGAACCCCTTTTATTTTACAGCACAAAAACATTAAAACACCGTCTCCTCAAAGGCGGTGTTAATCATTAAAAAATTTTTAAAACACGATAAATCACCGATTCAAATAATACGTAATAAAAAATTTACATCTGCTATTGCCGTTTCTTTGATATTATGATATAATATTATAGTAGACAAAGAGAGGTAGTAAAATGAATTCCAACAAACCATACAAATACATATTAATAAGCAGATTATACGATGGTTCGAAAACTGTATAAAAAGGAGATGAAATGGGTTTTGTATTAAACGAAAGTGTTTCCCCCAAGCTTTTAAAGAGTCTTAGCTTAGACGAAAAGGCTTCGCTGTGTGAGCAACTGCGAAGCTTTATAATAAGGCGTGTCTCTGAAAACGGTGGGCATTTGGCATCGAATTTGGGGACTGTTGAGTTGATTGTCGCCCTGCACAGCGTTTTTGAAACACCGCAAGATAAAATAGTTTTCGATGTCGGCCATCAAGCCTATGCCCATAAAATTATAACAGGACGTTACAGCGAATTTTCGGGGCTTCGCGCTCACGGGGGAATTTCAGGTTACCCTCGCCCGAGCGAGTCGGTTCACGATGCGTTTGTGGCAGGGCATAGCGGAATTTCAATATCAGCCGCCTTAGGATTAAGTGAAGCTATGTTGCTCTCACAAAGCCCGGGAAAAGCTATTGCCGTGGCAGGTGACGGGGCTTTCACCAACGGCGAAATATATGAGGGGCTTAATAATATTCTGCCTAAGCATAAAAATCTGTTGGTAATTCTCAACGACAACGAAATGTCAATCGCAAAAAACAGCGGTGCTATTGCGGGTTATCTCAGCAAACTCCACTCGAAAAATCTCACACGCATTAAATGGTTTGTAAAAAATGCGTTAAATACCGACAACCTTTTTGAAAGTTTGGGGTTTAGATATTACGGTTCAATCAACGGCCATGACTTAGCCGAGCTAATCAACGTGTTTAACGATGTAAAGCAGGTAGAACTTCCCTGTTTTGTGCATGTTAAAACAATAAAAGGCAAAGGCTTTGTTCCTGCTGAAAACAACGCCCCCAAACACCATGCAATATCCGCAAAACAAGATAAAGCCGACACGTTTTCAGAAGTTTTCGGCAGAGCACTCTTATTTTCGGGCAACAAAAACAAGAAAATCTGCGCTATAACAGCCGCGATGAAAAACGCAACCGGTTGTGATTATTTCGCAAAACAATACCCCGAACGCTTCTTTGATGTCGGAATCGCCGAGGGACACGCCATAACCTTTGCGGCAGGGTTGGCGGCAGGGGGAATGTGTCCCGTTGTCGCGATTTACAGTACGTTTTTACAGCGCGGATACGACCAACTGATTCACGATGTTTCGATTGAGAACACCCATATAGTGTTTGCGGTTGACCGCGCGGGATTAGTCGGCGAAGACGGCGAAACACACCAAGGCACGTTTGATATGCCGATATTTAACGCAATCCCCGGTATGGTTGTTTATTGCCCCTCTAACGCCGATGAGTTGCGCTTATGCCTTGAACGTGCAGTTGAAACCGAAAAGGGCCCTGTTGCAGTGAGATATCCGCGCGGAATATGTCACAGCGCGCCCTACAGCCCGGTGAACAGTGAATACAGATATATTAAAGCTGATGCGAAGCAGAAAAAGCCCCTGATTATAACCTACGGCAGGCTTACCTACACCGCCGTGCGATTGAGCCGATTATGCGCCGATGTAATACAGCTTATACGAGTGAAACCGCTTCCCGAGGCGGTAATAGCAATCGCGAAAGAATACAACGATATTTTCTTTATAGAAGAGTCGTCGGAATGTGGCGGCGTGGGGGAGTCGCTGTTGAAATTCCTTCATAATAATGGGTGGAATGGCAACTACTCCTTACGCGGAATAAAGGGGTTTGTTCCCTACGGCGATATTGAGACACAGCTTAGACTGTGCGGTCTTGACTATAACTCGTTAGCAATGTTTATTTTTAAAAGGCAGGTTGAAGAAGAAAAGAGATTAGACATAACGTTAGCCGAACGCGGATTTGCCAAAAGCCGAACTGTCGCCCAAGAGTTGATTAAAAAGGGCTGTATCACGGTAAACGGCAATATAATCGAAAAACCCTCTGAATTAGTCAAAGGGAAAGACAAAATCAAAATGATTGGTGAACAGCCCAAATATGTGAGCAGGGGGGGCAATAAACTTGAGAAAGCTTTAAAAACTTTCAACATAGATTTAAACGCTAAAATTTGTCTTGACGTGGGGGCATCAACGGGCGGTTTTACCGACTGTATGTTACAGCAAGGCGCGCTCACCGTCTACACCGTTGACGTAGGCAGTAACCAGCTTGACAGAAAACTTTTGGGTGACGACCGCGTTGTTTGTTTTGAGCAGCTTGATATACGCAAAGCGCAGGATAAAATCGTCAAAAAATTTGACTTCATCACGGTTGACGTGTCTTTTATATCGCTCAAACTCGTCCTGCCGAATGTTGTGGGGTTTATGAAAGAACAATCCGCGGCAATTGCCCTTATAAAACCGCAGTTTGAAGTGGGCAAGAAGTATCTGAAAAACGGAATTGTCACCGACAAAGACGAAAGAGAGGGCGTTGTCGCAAACATTAAAAATTTCATCAGCGAATTAGGCTTTAAAGTAGGCGGCATAATCAAAGCCTCCCCACCCGAGCCGGATAAAAATACTGAGTATTTGATTTATTTTAGGCGATTTTAAAAACTTGTTTTGTAGCTACAGCGTATTGACAAATGTTTGAGTTTTCTGTATAATATTTCTAAAGGAGTTGATTTCATGTCTACAATCCAGTTTCGCACAGATGATATAACAAAATCACAAGCTAACTTAATATTCGGGCAACTCGGAATTACAATGTCAGATGCGTTGAATATGTTCTTGAAACAATCGATTTTGCACGGCGGCTTACCGTTTGAATTACGAATTCCGCGATATAACCAAACAACACTCGCCGCACTCGCCGATGCACAGCAGAGCAAAGGCAAAGGAATTCGCGGAGTAAGCGCGAAAGAAGCTCTCGCCCAACTAAAAGAAGATGACGGTGACGATGAATGAACGTAAGATGGCGAAAGCAGTTTAAAAAAGACTATAAGCGTATGATGAAACAGGGGAAAAATATTGCTGAGTTAGATTGGGTTATTTTAGAATTAGCTGTACCCAATCCATTGCCGGAAAAATATTGTGACCACACACTTATCGGCAATTATGCCGGATATAGAGAATGTCACTTAAACCCGGATTGGCTATTGATTTATGACTACGAAACAATTAAAATTGATGACAAGCAAGAAGAGCAATTACTGCTCGTGAGAACGGGTTCACACTCTGAATTGCTTGAAAAGTAGGAACGATTTTTATGAAATCTCTATTATGTATAAACCACAAAAATGAAAAGTCTAATTTAGCGTTAGAGCCTGTGTTGAAGAAATTGAAGAGTCTAAGCTTTGGTGTTTCGTATGATTTTGCTGAAATTGACACCTGCGATTTGGTAATCACAATCGGCGGTGACGGGACAATTTTGAAGTACGGAAAAGCCGCCGCAAAGGCGCGAAAACCATTGTTGGGAATTAACACCGGCACTTTAGGGTTTATGGCAACGCTTGAAACCGATGAGTTAGATAAGCTTGAACGGCTGTTAACCAAAGAATATCGCACCTCACGCCGCATGATGTTAGATATAAATTTATATCCCTTAGCCGTGAAAAACCGCGATGACAATATGGAGTTTGTCGCGCTTAATGACGTTGTTTTAAAACGTGAAACGGCTCAATTGCCTGAGTTTAGGGTGAGCGTGGGTGGAATCGAAGTCTCTAAAATCCGTTCTGACGGGCTGATTTTCAGTACACCGACCGGCTCAACCGCATATGCTTTGTCGGCGGGCGGCCCGATTCTTGAACCCGAACTTTCCTGCATTGAGTTTACCCCACTTTGCCCACACACCCTGTTTAGCAGAACTATGGTTTTTAGCGGCGATATTCCCATTACGATTGAGTTTTCGGGTTGCCCTTGTGAATTTATTGCCGATGGAGAGGGCGCGGTTCGTGTTAACGAGACTCAAACAATAGAAATAAAAAAGGCAAATTATTTTCTTGAATTAATCGACATGGAAAAAAACAGTTTCTACAACTCGGTTTATAATAAACTTATGAGACCGCTTAAATAGAACTTTTCTTATGAATGAGGTAAAATAAGTGAGGTAAAACATTGTTAAGAGAATTATCTATTGAAAATTTCGCGGTAATAGAAAGAGCATCAATCGCCTTTGACGACAATTTTAATGTCTTTACCGGCGAGACGGGTGCCGGAAAGAGTATTCTTATCGGCGGAATTAACGCAATCGCAGGAAGAAGAGTATATAAAGACATAGTGCGCTTCGGCTGTGAGCGCGCTGTAATAACCGCACTGTTTTGCGATTTGCCCGACAAATGTGTCGAAAAATTAATAGAAAACGGTTACGGTGATGTTGGCGATAATGAGTTGCTGATTATGCGTTCAGTCAACGCCGACGGCAAAAGCACTGTCAGAATAAACTCGAAACCCGCTTCGGTGGCGGTGTTGAAAGAAATTACCGCCGATTTGTTAGACATTCACGGGCAACAAGACTCACGAATTCTAACCAACAGCGAAAAACAAAGAGAATTGTTAGACGATTTTGCCGACATTGAGCCGACTTTGTCTGAATATAAAGCCTGTTTCAGAGAGTTCTCATCTGTTAGCAGAAAGTTGCGCCAAACCCAAGCAGGTGACTCTCATAAAGAGCTTGTCAAGCTTTCGTTAGAGAATAAAATAAACGAGATTGAAGCGTTAGACTTAAAACCGGGCGACGACACCGAAACCGCAAGACGGCTTGCTGTTGCGCGCGCCGATGCGAAAATGAATGTCGCCTTAGATTTTGTATACAGCGCGTTGTCAGGCACGCTCAGCGATAACAATCAAACCAACGGCGCATTAGATTTAATAGGAATGTCTATACAAGAACTTTCAGGTGTGGCAGAACATATTCCCACCATATTAGCCAGACTTGAAGCGATTAATACAGAACTCGCGGACATTAAAAGCGAGGTTTTGAAACTCTTGCCGGACTCAATTGACGAAAACGATGTGACTTTGCTTGAACAAAAAATGTCATCAATCGCCTCACTCAAGCGTAAATATCGAAAAGAGTTAGACGAAATTTTGTGCGATTGCGAAAACTATAAAAAAGAGTTAGCTGAACTTTCTTGTCTTGACGAACTGTTGACAACCCTCAACGAGCGCAAGAAAAATTTAGGTGAACAATTAAAAGCTTTAGGACATTCACTCACAAAAAAACGCCTTGATGCCGCGAAAATATTAACCGCGCGAATAACAAGCGAGCTTGCTTATCTCGACATGCCGGACGTAAATTTAGAGTTTCGTGTTAGCCCGGACAAGGTGACAATCAACGGTATGGACAATGTCGAAATTTACATATCGGTTAATAAGGGTGAGAGCTTAAAGCCGATGTCTAAAATAGCGTCGGGCGGTGAATTGTCGCGGATTATGCTTGCAATTAAGAGTTGCCTTGCGCAAAGCGATGATATTCCAGTAATGATTTTTGATGAAATAGATACAGGAATAAGCGGCATAGCCGCCAACAAAGTGGGTATTAAACTCTCATCGCTGTCGCAAAAACGTCAAATCATCTGTGTTACACACTTAGCGCAAATTGCCGCAAAAGCAACCAACCACCTTCTAATCGAGAAGCAAAGCGTGGGTGAGAGAACTTTTACAAACGTAAAATGTCTTAGCCCAAACGAAAGAAAATCAGAAATCGCCAGAATTATATCCGGCGACCCCGACTCTCAAAGCGCGCTCAATACAGCGAATGAACTCTTAGGACAATTGACAATTGACAATTGACAATTGACAATTGTGGAGTCGCCTTACGGCGACGGATTTCATTTGACACAATTATTATAAATTCAAAAATTTTTTCAAAAAACTCTTGAATTACTCTAAGGTTTGTAGTATAATGTAACTATCGGGGAAACCCGGTCAGGGCAAGACTGAAAACGGCGTTGTGCCGGACGGTTGCGTTCACTTCCGAAAGGAGGTGTTCTTATGGAGATTGCATATGTTATATCTATAACGCTTATCTCAATAATCGCTATTATCGCGATGTTCAACATAAAAAAGTAACCGCCCCTCGTCCAAAGTAGCGGTTACTTAATTTCTGCAAAATGGACGCAACCGTTGAAGTCTTGCCCTGTTTTTATTATAATAACATATTTCACAGATTTTGTCAAGAGTTTTAAAAAATTTGTTTAAATTCAATTGTCAAATGAACTTATAATGTTTTTCCACCGCCTTTGTGACTTTCCAAAAGCATTTCAGCCCTTTCGGGAAAATCACATAGTCGCCCACACCGAACGACACTTCTTTTCCATCATAGCTGACTGTGACCTGCCCTTGCGTGAGTATGCAATGCTCTTCGCTGTTATAGCTCCAATCAAACTCGGAGACCTCACAACCCCAAGTCGGGCAACTTTTCATCTCTGAAATTTCTTGCTCCGTAGGCTTTTTCACAATAATATCCATTTTTAAATCCACCCTTTCTGCGTAAACGCGTTTTGAAAGTATATTTTCCCGGCTTATGGGGAATTGCTTTCAAACTCGAATCCACCCTTTCCATAAATAATAATCTTAATTATAGCACAATAACTGTCAATTGTCAATTGTCAATTGTCAATTGTTCGTCAATTGTCAATTGTTCGTCGGGGGTTTCTATGTCACAACGATTTATTTTATTAGTGAATATATTGATGGGCGCGTTGTTTTTCGGTTGTGCCTATTTTATGAGTGTTTATTTTGATTTTGCGAGTGAGCAGAGCGTGAGTGAACCCGGCGGTTTCGGGCATGAGTTCGCACTTTATCTTATAAATGCCGACAACCCATTACCCGAAAATTTAGAAATTCAAACCGCTAAAGTGCAGGGCGACTTTGAGCTTGATGTCCGCTGTGCTGAATACGCCGTTGAAATGCTCAAAGCCGCTGAAAATGACGGTATCAGCTTAGTCGTCTGCTCAGCTTATCGCACGCCCGAACTTCAACAAAGACTATTTGAACGCAGTATAGAAAATTTCATTTCCAAAGGCTACACCCCGTCTGAAGCGAGACACTTGACCGCCCTTGAAATTGCCCTGCCATATCAAAGCGAGCATAATTCGGGCTTGGCAATGGATATAGTTTCACAAGGCTGGTTTTTAAGACACGGTGATGTAACACCCGATTTTGAATATACCAAAGAGTTCAAATGGCTGTCCGAAAACTCATGGAAGTACGGCTTTATCTTGCGTTATCCTCAAGGGAAAACCCATCTAACCGGCATCACCTATGAGCCGTGGCACTACCGTTTCGTAGGGCTTCAAAAAGCAGAGCAGGTCTATTGCTCTAATTTAACGTTAGAAGAATACATTGAACAGTTGACAATTGACAGTTGAGAGTTGACAGTTATTGTTATAACCCCAAACAACGCCACAACGTTAATCGATGAGCCGCGATTATAACTCATCAATTTTCACTGCGGCGTGATTTGCTGTAATTTCAAATCCGTCCGCGCAAGCGGACTCAATAACTGTCAATTCTCAATTGTCCACTGTCAACTGCTCGTCAAAGTTCTCGATTTCCCTGTGAGAAAATCTTTAAGCTGTGTTATATCCACAGCACCGATAGTTTCATTCCCTGCTATAAAACATTCGGGTGTTTCGGGCAGTTGCTTTACAATCGCATATTTGAGATAAGTCAAATCAGCTATATTTATTTTGCCGTCACGATTGCAGTCGCCAAGTATAAACACACAAGGGTCTTCACATTTTCCAAAGCCTTTGCAGTAGTCACCGCAGGGGGTAAAAACGCAAGGCTCATCACAATTCCCTTCACCTTTGCAGTAGTCACCGCAGGGAACAAAAGCAGATGGCTCACCCTCAACAATATTAAATCCGCTCAACTCATCTTCAACTTGATAAGCCGCTCTCGCGCCTATTGGGACATACACTGTCATGCTTGACGAACCATTCCAAAAAACATTGAACCCAAACTCCGGCGGCGTTTGAGATTTAAAAACCACCCTTGTCAATCCTTCGCAATAGGAAAATGCCCAACCGCCTATACTTATCACGCTGTCTGGAATTGTCACGCTCGTCAATCCTTCGCAATAGAAAAATGCATCATAGCCTATACTTGTCACTCTGTCGGGGATTGTCACGCTCGTTAAACCATAGCAAGTATTAAATGCACTATCGCCTATACTTGTCACGCTGTTGGGGATTGTATATCCTCCTTGCCTTCCGGGTGGATATGTAATAAGGGTTGTAGCGGCTTTGTTAAACAACACACCGTCTATGTCAGTGAAATATTGATTGTTGGCTGAAACTTTTATTTCTGTCAACCCCGTACACCAATAAAATGCACGCTCCTCTATGCTTGTCACGCTATCGGGGATTGTTATTACAGTTAATTCTTGGCAACCCTCAAATGCACCCCAACCTATAGTTGTCACGCTGTTGGGGATTGTGTAACTACTTCCTTGTTTCCCACCCGGATATTGTATAAGTTCTGTCACGCTTTTGTTAAACAACACACCGTCTATATCAGTGAAATATTGATTGTTGGCTGAAACTTTTATTTCTGTCAACATATCGCACCAGGCGAACGCACCAAAGCCTATACTTGTCACGCTGTCTGGAATTGTCACGCTCGTTAAACCAACGCAACCTTCAAATGCACCTTCGCCTATACTTCTTACGCTGTTGGGGATTGTGTAACCACTTCCTTCTTTCCCACCCGGATATTGTATAAGTTCTGTCACGTTTTTGTTAAACAACACACCGTCTATATCGGTGAAATATTGATTGTTTGCTGAAACTTTTATTTCTGTCAATGCTGTGCAACTGAAAAATGCTCTATAGCTTATACGTGTCACGCCGCTGCCGATTGACACGTTCGTCAACTCCACGTAATTTATAAATGCCCAATCAAGTACACTTGTCACGCTATCTTGAATAACAACAGCGCGAACTGCGTTTGAGTAATGTTCTCCTTCGCCCCATGCCCAGTTTCTCATACCGGTATCATTCTCTATAGTCAACAACCCGTTATCGTCTAACGACCAGCCATCGCCGATTATCAAATCGTCCTCTTTTTCACCCTCAACAATATTAAATCTACTCAAGTGAATTTCAGCTTGATAAGCCGCTTTCGCGCCAAATGGCACATACACTGTCATGCTTGATGGCACACCTTCAAAAACACCTTCCCATATACTAAATGACGGCGGTCTTCGAGATTTAAAGGTCATGCTCGTCAACCCCGTGCAATCATAAAATGCATCTTCGCCTATACTTGTCACGCTGTTGCCGATTGTTATTTCGGTTAAATTCGTGCAATTCTCAAATGCTTGACTGCCTATATTTGTCACGCCACTGCCGATTGACACGTTTGTCAACTCCACGCAATTCATAAATGCCGCATGACCTATATTTGTCACGCCATCTTGAATAACAACAGTGCGAACTGCGTTTATGTTATCCCAGGTTCTCCAGCCTGTCATACCGGTATCACTCATTATAGTCAACACTCCGTTATCGTCCAACGACCAACCATCGCCGGAGTCTGCTGCGCTCGCGCTCAACATTCCAACCGAAATAAACCCAATTGAAATCACCATTGCCAAAAACACCGATAAAATTTTCTTGAACATTTTTCCTTTACTTCGCTTTAAACTCATCATTTTCACGCCCCCTGATTTTATTTTTTGGGTTAAATTCACTCTTTTAAACCCTTTATAAAATATAACATATTCTTCCAAAAAGCGCAATAGTGAAAAAGAAAATTCGTGATTATATATATATATATAATGTTGAATATTTTTGTGGGTTTTGACGAAACAGCGACCGAAACTTATGTGTTGGGGTGTTATGACAGGCAGGCTTAATAGCGCAAACGCATGAAGTGCAGGGAGTGAAATCGCCCTTTTTTGGCAGCGAAAGGTAGCAGGGCAACAAAAACGCCCCCGAATGTGGGAGCGTTAATTGCTTATAAGAAATACGCCGCTTCTTTTTTAGGGAATAAACACCAAACAAACACCATTTAGTAAAATCCCCTGCTCTTTTTGGTTGTAAAGCCGCTTGTAGAGCGGATTTACAGGAATCTGAGTGACAGGATTTGAACGTCGGGAATTGCTTTTTTTAACTCATGCAAAGTCTGTCAAACCGCACTACAAAGCATTTTGACGAGGTTGAGGCGATGCTTGAGGGATATTATTCCAAACAATGTGTGCAGGATGATTTTGACGAAGAATCCGCTAAGAAAGCCATTGAGGATAAAGGCGGAGCAATAACACAAATTGGCGATATATGGCTTTTAGGAAATCATCGGCTTTTATGTGGCGATTCAACTAACACCGCCGATTTTGAGAAGCTGTTACAAGGTCAAAAGGCACAGCTCTGCGTGACTTCCCCGCCTTACGGCGTGGGCAAAGAATATGAGCAGAAAGGCTTAGAACCGTGGTTTGAGTTAATGCGTCCGGCACTTAAAAACATCTGCAAAAACGCCGAAACGGTTGTCATTAACTTAGGGGATTTATTCACAACAAAGAGCCAGTTTATAGAACCGACATTCGCTTACATTATCGAAATGCTCGCCGACAACGGTTATCGTCCGCTGTGGGTGCGGATTTGGGATAAAAAGCGGCAAGCGTTATCAAGTAATGCTCCATATCATTTGGCGACAAATAAGCCTGTCGGCGATGCCGAGTGGCTTGGGGCGTTTTCGTCTGAATCTGACACCGCTGATGATGGGCTTGTGGTGGTTGACGACCACGGATATATCGTTGCGGCGGCGGGTCACAATTATAAATTTGTGAAGCGGTTATCGCGGCAGGAACGCAGGGATTGGGGATTTTCAAGCCTGTGGCGTATCGCCTCGGTAACCGGAACCGCCAACACGAAAAACCGCCTTGACGAAAGGAATCACAAGGCACGGTATCCTGTGGAGTTGCCGTGGCGGTGCTTGAAAATGCACAGCGACAAAGGCGATGCCGTACTCGATAAAACCCTTACAACTTTGATACAATTTCATTTTAGAGTTCAAAATCTAAATGCACCTCAAAACCGCAGTAATAAAGGGCTTTCACGGTTATTCGCTAACCGCAGAAACGGAACTATAAACCGTTAAGTGTAAATGGAATAATCTTCCAAAAATAACCAATACTTTTATTGCGGCAAAACAGGGCAACGCTGAAGAGCGACCCGACGCGTCCGCGGCTTAAA
>WRLV01000045.1 GCA_009777445.1 Oscillospiraceae bacterium
TGCCGAATCTTGCATTCACACATTTTCAGGAAATTCTCACATGATGGAGCTTGACTTAGTGAACGAAAACAAGTATAATATAAGAACGGCGTTTATGCCGGTTGTTGAGGGGGATGAGTCGCTTGAGACAGAGGGCATTGAGAAGGGTATTACTTATTTTTCTACTATGGGGAAGGAACATAGGGGGTATGATTTAGGAAACGAAGAAGACGGTAAGATTTTTGACTTAGATTTTGGTGATGAGTTGTTTGCAGATTATGACTGTGATTCACAGCTTGGACATTTTACTATCAGAACCGGTAATGGGAATGACGTGAAAGTAACAATTGAGAAAGAAGGTGTTTCTGCATGAATGTAACTTATAATAATTTAGAGCATGCTAAGGTGAGGATTGACGAGTTCGGCAAAGTTTTCTTTAACGCGACAGAACCTGGAATTTATAAGCTGAAATTTGAGTATAAAACCCCAAGGGGAATTGTTGTAAAACGAGCAACCGTTAGAGTTAAAGTCTACACGATTAAGGATTTCACAAAACAACCCGTAAAAGCTTCAACTAAAGGTGCCAGATTCGCGTACTATTGGAAACCTTCTACTGAAAGAAAATATTTTGGTAGGCGTTTCTCGGAAAACATCTCTGAACCGTATGAAATATACAGAATTCTTTTTTGCGATGGGCGGCATTGGGTGCAAACAAAAATTTCAGGGAAATCTGCCTATATTCCATTTGAACACGCAGATAAAGAAGCTATAGAAAAGGCTTTGGGGGGCGAGTGGATTTATATGTTTAGGGGGGAGAGATTTTCTGAATATGTAACGTATGGTGTTGACGGCACAAACAAAGTTAATCAAACATATCCCGGGCATAACGGACTGGACATTACCGGATTAGGTCAAGAGTCAAAAATAGATTTTAGGAACACTGAATATCCTGTGTTTTCGCCTGTGTTCGGGGAAATTGTGGAAATATACAAAAACACAGACGGGCGTGGCTATGGTGCGACAATAAAAGCACAAATAGCCGGAGATAATTATCTGATAAGATTTTTACATTTTAGGAAGGAGCCTTCTTTTATTGTTGGGCAGAAGGTAACTTCAATGGATATGCTTGGGGTAGTAGGGGATTCCGGTTCTCCAAACAACTACCATCTGCATATTGACATTCACAAAAATGGCAAACTCACTAATCCCGAATTTTATTTTCAAGATGTGGTGGAGTTTAAGGAACAAGTTGGTGAAGCACGTTGGAATAAGGTGGTAGAATATGCAAATTAAAAAAACACTTATTATTTTCGCAATTTTATGCTTATTGAGTGCTTGCGGGGTTGAGGGAAACCCCGCAAGCAACAAGGATAATGCGAAAGCTCAAAATTTTGTTACACAGACAAAAGCAGTCGCTGAAAGCGAACCGCCAACGTCAAAATCCCCTATATCCGCAAAAATAGAAGAACTTCTTGATTTACCGACCAAAAATCAAATAACGGCTTTCTTAGACCCGGCAGGGTTTAACACAATTACCCATTGGGGCATTGTTTCCAATGCTTTTGACGAGAAACTTTTATATATTTCAGATGAATTTGCAAATTTAGTTCCGGCACAAGAGTATGAAGAATGGCTGACGGGAAAACCCCTTTATTTCCTTAAAAAAGACGATTTAGAAAATCCCTCTTTTAAATGGCTTGACGAGCTGAGAGATGTTGATTTTATGATAAACGACAACTTGAAATTCGACCCTTATGGCGCGCACAACATGTTCCCAATGAAACTTAACAACATCTTAAATTTATATTCGTTCATTCATGATTTTAATCTTTCAAAAATGCAAGTCAAAGAGGCAATAATCCAAACAAACAATAATCATGATAACGAAATTATTAATGTTCACCCAAAATATGAGTTTTCAGAGGAACAGATGGAAGCTCTTTTAAAAAGTGATAATATCGTAGAAGTAACAAAACTTTTCGCACAACCACACGTTATTGTAAAGGGTGAGACGGGCTATCCGATAGGTTGGTTTTTTTACGCTTGCGTTGAGGATTATGCGCGGCACAGCATGACGTTGGAAGATTTGACAGCAGCATATAAGGTCTATATTACCCCCGATTTGCAAACCTCGTTTGCCGTCAAACCACCCCATAATTCGCAAGAATACATACAAATATTTCACCCTTTTACCATTGACTTTTTGCAATATAAACTTTATCAATTTAGTGAAAATACCGACACGCCGCTTGATGCGATTGATTTATGCGGATATGAGCGTGATTTTTCCATGCCTATGGCGCATGAGTTTTTTTTAGGCGGTTATCAAAACAGTTATTATTTTTTCTATAACCAGACCGATGTTCTTTATAGACGACATAAAAATCTGCACAATTATGCTATGAGCGAGAGTGAACGCAACTATTTTTGCATAGAAAAAAACGCTCATCTCTACTCTCCGCACTGGGTCTACTACAACAAACCCTCTGCTTACGCGCAAGCAGGAATCACGCCGGAAGAGTTGATTGAAATGTTGCCGCGATATGAAGCTTTGGGGATTTTAACAGATGAAGCGTGGGCGGCGTTGGAGAATAAGGTTTTTGTTTATGCAACAGATGTTGAAAGTGGAGAGTGAGAGTTTAAAATAAAACGCCCCTCTCACCAACCCACCCTCACCCATTTTCACAAGACATTCCACAAAAAACACCACCGCCCGACAAAAACTGCCGGGCGGTGTAACTGTTATAATTTCAAATCCGTCGCCGCAAGGCGACACCAAAATTGTCAATTGTCAATTGTACATTGTCAATTGTCCGTCATTTAGTCGCAATCCCGCTTTTGTGAAAGCCTGTTGTCATGTTTGTTTGCTCATATGGTCTTGTGTCATTGGCATTATAAGACGGCAGACCTGTGTCTTTGTTTTGTGATGAAATGTTTGTTTTATTTTGGACGCTGTCTTTTAAATTGCGATTTTTAGATTTCGGCATACTATCGTCCTCCCCTATAATTATAACTAACTATAGTATGCCCTGCAATTTTCCACTATGCAGTGTCTGAATCATTTTCTGCTTTTTCAAGGGGTTCAAGCAGATTAAAGCGTTTTGCCAATGGGGCCAACAGTGAGCCCTGCAAGATTACCGATAACATACAGACAAAAAACACTATGCTGAAAACAGTTTCGGCATATGGCAACCCTTGTGTGAGCAGATAGGTGGCAAACACTATTGAAGAAGCCCCCCTGAACCCTGCCCATGACACCAAAGCAATCTCGTTTAACTTATAACCAAACGGCTTCATAATCAAAAAGACTGTCAAAGGGCGCGCTATAAAGAAGAGGAACAAAGCGAACAACACACCGATAACAGCGAATGTCCTGAATGTGCCGGGGATAAAAAGTATTCCCAATATAATAAACAGCACAACCTGCATTAACATCGAAATCGCGCCAAACGAACGTGACAACATTCTTTTGTGCGCTATATTGCTGTTGCCTAAAATCATACCGCCGATATATACCGCTAAAAACCCGTTACCGCCGAATGCCGCAGACATTCCATATATAATAAGAGCTACACCACACAGCAATATAGCATAAAGCTCTTCTATTTCGAGATTGAGCCGATTGAGCATACGCCGCCCGAGCAAGCCAACGCCAACGCCTATACCGCCGCCGATTAAAATCTGCATGAGAATCAAGATGGATACGTTTTGCGAAACGCCTGTCGCCATCGATAAAAACACAATCGTCAGCATATAAGCTGTCGGGTCGTTAGAGCCGCTCTCCATTTCAAGCACGCCGCCTAAGTTGTTCTTCAAATTCATTTTCTTTGTGCTTAAAATTGAAAAAACAGATGCCGCATCGGTACATGAAATTACCGCGCCGAGCAATATTGCCGCATAAAGTTCAAAGTTCAAAACGAAATAAGCGAACGCCGCCGCTGCCGCCGCCGTTAAGACAGTGCCCAAAGCTGACAGCAATATTGAAACACCCAATATCGACTTTGCTTTTTTGAAATCGGTTTGCAGACCGCCGGTGAAAATTATAAAGAGTAACGCGAAGTTACACAACGACTCGGCATGAGCCTTTAAATCTCCAAAACCAATCAGATGTTCGACTAATATGCCGATTAAAATGAATCCCACAAGAATGGGCAACCCGATTTTGTTAGTCACCTTGCATGACAGCACGCTGAGAATAAGTATCAATCCGAGCAATAAAATAATATTCATGAGTTTACGCATATCCTTTCTACTCTTGCTGAAACGTTGCAAAGCACTTCATAGCTTATTGTCTTCAGCGTTTTCGCGATTTGATTTACATCTGTAAAAGGGCTTTGCGGCGAATAAACCAATACCTCATCGCCCGGGGCGACGTTTTTGATTTCGCTTACGTCAACTATAATTTGGTCCATACAGACCCTTCCGAGAACCGGGGCCTTCATGCCGCGTATGAGAACACAACCGACATTTGAAAGTGCCCTTGAATAGCCATCGGCATAACCTATAGGTATAACCGCAACACGCATTATGTCGGGGCATTTAAAAGTTTTGCCGTAACTGATAAACGCGCCTTTTTGAAGCTCTTTCACCTGCCACACCACCGATTTTAGTGTCATCACGGGATAAAGATGTGGCGTTTCTTTCAAATCGGGGTTTGGGTGATAGCCGTACATTGCAATACCCGCTCGTACAAATTCCCCCTTAAAATCATTATGGTAGAGTATTCCACCGCTATTTTGTGAATGAAAGGGAATGTCAGGTGCGATTTTCAACATTTTCAGCAATTTTTCTTGCTGAGCGGCGGTATATTTTAGAGCATCGTCAAACTCACTGTCGGACACCGCAAAATGGGTATAAACCGCTTCAACATTTAATCCGGGCAGTGATAACAGTGCGGACAGCTCATCGTCACTGTCTATTCCCACTCGCCCCATGCCCGTGTCAACTTTTATGTGGACACGGATTTTTCTTGACATTTCAGCGGCGTGAGCGTTCAGCCTTTTGCCGTATTCAACACTTCCGACTGTATAGATAAAGTCATGTTCGGCAATAACTTCTGCATACCCGAAAATTATGATTTTTACGTCCGGAAAGGGCAACAAAGCGGCTATTTCCAATGCCTCGTTTATATTTGAAACGGCGAAATAGCGCACACCCTCTTCCCATAACGCGGGAGCAACGATTTTTACACCATGCCCATAAGCGTTGGCCTTAACCACGGCTATAATCTCTTTAGAACCCGACACACAGCGCAATGTTTCTATGTTTTTTTTGAGCGCGTTCAAATTAATTTCTGCCCATGTTCGGCGAGTCGAAATTTTCATATGCAACCTCTTGAAATTTTTGTTAATATGTGGTAGAATTAATTAATTGATGAGAAGGGAATAAATAAGTTTGAAAACAAATCTACAAAAACGGGGAAAAACGAAACTTTTAATTTTTCGTTGGTGCGAGGAGGGCATGTTTGAAAATGGCTGAGAAAAAGACACGAAGGCGCAGAAGTAACTGGTATATCTATCTTTGCACCTTTATATTAACCTCTGTAACTTTGATGTTGGTTATATTGAGCATGAGAGAGCTACTGTTCCCCGAGCCGGGTTCGGGCCCTCAAACGGGAGCCGGGGATTATCGCCCCGATGCCTCTTTCAACTCTAATTTTATTTTTATGTTGGCAGAAACAAACGGTGAGCCGCCTGAGTTTTATCTGTTGGGAAACTATCGCCCTCGCGATGATGCGTTGGTGATTGTTCCGCTTGACAGGCGACTTTATTCAAATTTCGGCGGCAGCCTCACAGAAATATATTCAAGTCGGGGTGCCGTTGGAATTGCAGATGTTGTGGAAAACATAACGGGTATAAAGTGCGACTATTATTTTAAGTTTGATAAAATTTCATTCATCGACCTGATTGATTCGGTTGGAATGGTTACAGCGAATGTTCCGTTCGAGCTTAGTATTGATGAACGCGTGGTTTTTGAAGCAGGCACGCAAAGGTTTAACGGGACGCAAGTTTATGACTATATAACCTTTCCCGATGAATTTGCAGAGGACAGAGGGAGAGGTATTATAGCAACGTTAGCAGTCGGATTTTTCAATGATAACAGCCGCAACAAAACCGCAGCCGAACTTCAATCATACGCCCGCAAAATTATTAACACAACAAACACAAACTATAGAATGGAAGACTTTTCGGCAAACCAACAAGCATACATGTACACAACACAATACAGTTCTAATATAGCCGAAAGCTATGTCCCGCTATATGATTATAATCCAAACGGACAATACAGCATAGCCGAAACATCAATCAACACACTGAGAAGCCGTTTCGGAATGACATAGCTTTGCTCTTAACCCTAAATTCTATTCTCTTTCTTCATGCCGTGGGCGTTTTGATACAAAATTGATTGCATTGTGCAGAGCGAAATCTATGTCGGTTACGTTTTGCCTGTCCATTGATTGCTCGACTTTTGAGAAAAGCTCACCCTTGCGTGTTGAGACATATTTTGGCGGAAGTTGGTTGAGGGCAACACATTTCACATCCTCGCGACAGTTTGAACAGGTGCAAAAATCATTGTGCTTATAAAACTCCTCAAGTCTTACATCCACCATCTTCTCCATTAAATTTGTAAAAGCCATAAGAACCCCCTTTTTATTACTATTGTAAACATTATACATTTTATTTCAGAATTTGTCAATAGATTAATATGAAAATAGTATAGGAGAACTTTATATGGAACGTTTTTACGTAGAAAAAAGGCCGAATTTTGATATTGCCGCCGTGGCAGTTCAAAACGAATTGTCAGAGGTTTTGAGCTTGCCCGAGCTTAAAATCAGGTTGCTTAATGTCTATTATGTTGAACATCTTGCCGCCGAAAATCGTCACGCTGTGGTTAATACAGTGTTGAGTGAGCCTATGTGCGATATTTGTTATGAGGGTGAGCCGCCCGAATTTCCCGATGACACACGCTTGTTGTTTGTTGAATCTTTGCCCGGACAGTATGATGTTCGTGCCGATTCTTGTGAGCAGTGTATTCAAATGTTGTGCGGCGGTGAACGCCCGACAATCAAAACAGCACGATTATACGCCATCAGCGGCGTTACTCAGGAGCAATATGAAAAGGTAAAGTCTTATCTTATTAATCCGCTTGAAGAGAGAGAGCTTGAATCTGCTATCGACAGCTCGCCGAAAGCTCAAGAAATACCGGCGAGTGAGTTATTGCAAACAGATTTTATTAATATTCCATGTGAATCTGAACTTGAGACATTTCGTGTTGGAATGGGGTTTGCTATGTCGCTTGATGACCTTTCGGTTACACAAGCTTATTTTAAGAGCATAAAACGCAATCCAACCATAACCGAATTGAAGGTAATTGATACTTATTGGTCAGACCACTGCCGTCATACCACATTTAACACAGTCATTGAGGCGGTTGACATTGCTGACGAAAGAGTAAAAAAGGCGTATGATTTGTTCTTAAAAACCAACGGCTCTCGCCCTGTCACGCTTATGAATATTGCGGTTGCGGCTATGCGGCACTTGAAAAAGAAAGGCAAACTGCCGATGTTGTTTGAGCCGGTGTCAAAAGAAAACAATGCCTGCACTATTAAAGTGGGTAATAGCTTGGTCTTTTTTAAAAACGAAACCCATAATCACCCCACCGAAATTGAACCGTTCGGCGGTGCCTCAACCTGCATAGGCGGCGCGATAAGAGACCCCTTGTCGGGCAGAGCGTATGTCTATCAAGCCATGCGAATTTCAGGGGCAGGCGACCCGTATACAAGCATTGAGAACACACTCACAGGCAAACTTTTGCAACGCAAACTTACGGTAACAGCGGCTGAAGGGTTCAGCTCATACGGGAATCAGATTGGCTTGGCAACCGGTTTCGTGAAAGAAATATATCACGAGGGTTATTTAGCCAAACGCTTAGAAACAGGCGCGGTTGTTGGCGCAGTTCGCGCCGATTCGGTTATCCACGAATTGCCGTGTGAGCCTGATGTGGTTGTTTTGTTGGGTGGAAGAACGGGCAGGGACGGCATAGGCGGTGCAACGGGTTCATCAAAAACCCACGGCGTGCAGACCGTATCAGACTGCGCGGCAGAGGTTCAAAAAGGCAATCCTCCTGAAGAGAGAAAACTTCAAAGGCTGTTCAGAAACCGCGATGTAACAAGGCTGATTAAAAAGTGCAACGACTTTGGCGCAGGCGGCGCGGCGGTGGCTGTCGGTGAACTTGCCGCCGGCGTGGAAATTAATTTAGATGCGTTCCCGTTAAAATATGACGGTTTGAACGGAACAGAAATAGCCGTTTCTGAATCGCAAGAAAGAATGGCTGTCGTTGTCTCGAAAGAGAATTTACCTCGCTTGCTCAGGCATGCCGAAGAAGAAAACATTGAAGCGACTGTAATCGCGCGAATAACCAAAGAGCCACGCTTAGTTATGGTTTGGCGTGGTGAAAAAATCGTTGATATTGAGAGGTGTTTCTTAGACACTAACGGTGCTCAAAGGTTCGCTGATGTTTTTGTCCCCAATCGTGAAGGCGAAATTTCCGGGTGCGCAAAGGGGATGCTTTCCAAACTTACTGACTGTTCGCAAAAAGGGCTTGTTGAACGTTTTGATAGTTCAATCGGGGCAGGAAGTGTGTTCATGCCGTTTGGCGGAAAAGAACAGCAGACACAAAATACAGTTATGGCAGCGATTATTCCGGGGGAGACCGATGTTGCCACGGTTATGGCTTATGGCTTTGAGCCTTATTTAACCAACGCCGACCCGTTTGGCGGTGCATTTTTTGCGGTGGTGGTTTCGGTTGTGAAACTTATTGCGGCAGGGGTTGAGATTGATACTATTCACCTGTCGTTGCAGGAATATTTTAAGAGTGTGAGGGATTGTCCTCAGCGTTGGGGCGATGTTTTCGCGGCAATGTTAGGGGCTTTCGCGGCACAAATGAGCATAGGTGTGGCCGCTATCGGAGGTAAAGATTCGATGTCGGGCAGTTTCGGCGATTTAGACGTTCCCTCAACACTCATTTCATTTGCTTTAGGAATAGCAGAGCCTAAAACACTTGTCAGCACTGAATTTAAAGCTGTGGGGAACCCTGTCTATCTGCTTGAAACGCCGCCGGACATGTCATCGGTTAAGCCCTTGTGGAAGAAATATTTACAATTAGTAAAAAGCGGAAAAGTGCTGTCAGCAGGCGTTAACGAAATAGGTGTATATGAATGTATAAGAAATATGGCACTCGGAAACGTTATAGGGTTTGTTGGTGACACAGACATTGATTGCCCACCTGCTTCAATAATATTTGAGGCTGTTGAAGAGCTTGACGGCTATACTTTATTGGGGCGCACACAACAAAAACCCGAAATTAACGGCATTTCACTCAAACAAATTAAACAAGAACTCGAAGCACCGCTTGAAAAGATTTTTCCGCTTAATGCAAAAAGAAAATCGCCCACCGGCGACTCATCGAAAGCTCAACTTGCCCATGAACAATTGACACCAAAGGCTCAAGTTCAACCAGCGAGTGAGCCATTGCAAATAAAGCAAACATATTCACGGTTTGAAAAAACGCCGGTAGGGGTTATTCCGGTGTTTCCGGGTACTAATTGTGAATATGACACGGCTATGGCGTTAGAGCGTGCTGGTGGTGTTTCAAATTCTGTGTTGATTAGGAATCTTAGTCCTTCGATGTTGAGTGAATCTGTTGTTGCGCTTGAAAAGGCGATTAAATCGGCACAAATGTTGATTTTCCCCGGTGGGTTTTCGGGCGGTGATGAACCGGACGGAGCAGCCAAGTTTATAGTCTCGCTGTTTCGCAATCCACGGCTTACAGATGCCGTGCATGAGTTGTTAGAGAGAGACGGTCTTATATTGGGAATTTGCAATGGTTTTCAGGCGTTGGTAAAGTTGGGGCTGTTGCCGTTCGGCAGGATTAGCGATATGACAGAGCATTGCCCGACTTTGACGTTTAATTCGATTGGGCGACATCAGGCTAAATATGTGAGAACGAGGGTTGCCTGTTGTGCATCGCCGTGGCTGTCAGAATGTAAGACGGGTGAAGTTTATCTCCAACCCATTTCACATGGCGAAGGAAGATTTACTGCCTCTGATGAGGTTTTGGCAAGCCTTGAAGCAAACTCGCAGATTGCATTTCAATATGTTGACTATAACGCAAAACCGACAATGGAGATTGAACACAATCCCAACGGCGCGGTATGGGCGATTGAGGGAATAACATCACGCGACGGGCGAATTCTCGGCAAAATGGCGCACACCGAACGTTACAGCGAATTTGTTGCTAAAAACATTCCGGGTAACAAATTTATGCTTTTATTTGAGGGTGGAGTGAAATATTTTAGTTAGTATATTAAAAAACCTCTTGACAATCCTCCGAAAATTTGATATTATATAGATATAACTTATGTGTTTTATATGTATTTCGTATTGGAGGTTCAAGAACATGAAACCCGAAACAACTTGTGTTCACGCGGCTAAATCAACCGCAAACAAATCCCACACAACCGGAGCGGTAGCCGTCCCGATATTTCAGACAGCCACTTTCGCCCACCCCGGATTCGGGCAAAGCACAGGCTACGACTATTCCCGAACGCAGAACCCCACAGTCGAGCATTGCGAAGCGGTTGTCGCCGCCTTAGAGGGCGGCGCAGGGGGCGCGGCATTCGCCACGGGCATGGCGGCGATTGCGGCGGTTATGGAGTTGTTCCGACCGGGTGACGAAATCATTGCCACCGATGACCTCTACGGCGGCTCAATTCGCCTGTTCAACAATATCACAGTTAAAAACGGCATTGCAATAAAGTATATCGACACTTCTGATTTAGCGGCAGTCAAAGCCGCCATAACCCCCGCAACAAAGGCGATTTTCATAGAAACGCCGACTAATCCGATGATGAAACTTACCGACATCGCGGCGGTGAAGAAGTTAATCGGCGAGCGCGACATACTATTAATATCAGACAACACATTCCTCACGCCGTATCTGTTCAACCCACTCGCTCATGGCGCGGACGTGGTAATTCACAGCGGTACTAAATACCTTTCGGGGCATAATGACACGCTTGCAGGGTTCGTTGTCGCGAAGACTTCTGAACTCGCTGAAAAAATCCACATCGTGAAAAAGACAACCGGCGCGGTGTTGTCGCCGTTTGATGCGTTCTTAGTAACTCGCGGAATTAAAACCCTCGCAATCCGTATGGAGAAGTCGCAGAGCAACGCCCGAAAAATCGCAGAGTGGTTGAAATCGCAACATAGAATTACCGCCGTCCACTACCCCGAAATGGGCGCGATGCTCAGCTTCACGACTGACACGGTCGAAACGGCACAAGACATTCTCAACAAAGTCGAGCTTATTCTCTACGCCGAAAGTTTAGGCGGTGTCGAAACGCTGATTACTTATCCGGCAACGCAGACCCACTCGGAAGTCCCCGAAGCAGAGCGACTATCGCGCGGAATTGACGAAAAACTGCTCCGATTATCGGTCGGAATTGAAGCCGCCCCGGATATAATAAATGATTTAGAAAGGTCAATGCTATGAAAAAAATAACAATCGTTATCGTAATTGCTATGCTTGTATGCTTCACCGCTTGTGAGGAGGACGGCAAGGCGATAGTCGCCCCCAATCAAATCCCCGAAACGCAAGAATTTGAAACTTCTGCGGTTATAACGACAATATCCGTTGACGGCATGACCTGCGGCAATTGTGTAGCCGCAATCACAAGGGAATTGTCGAAAATTGAAGGGGTGAACGACTTTGATGTGAAAATCGGCAAAGTTACGGTCGAACACGAAAATGATGTCACAGCCGCTGATATTCGAGAAGCGATTATGGCAGCGGGCGGATATACGCCGCTTGACTAAAAAAGGAGCATGAAATAATGAATCTACTCAAGTTTGTGAGCCGCAATCTCTTTCGCCGCAAAGGGCGATTTGCGTTTACTTTGCTCGGCATTTCAATCGGAATGGCATCGTTTGTGGCGTTGCTTTCAATCGGTGGTAATATGCAGTCGGTGGTTAAGCAAAAGGCGGAGGGGCTTGGTGCGAATTTCCTCATAATGCCGGAAAACATCTGCATTTATAACCAAATGGCAATCGTCACGGGCGAAACTATATCTGAACAGCTACATTATGACGTTTATGAAAGTGTGAAAAACATAGATGAAATCACGGTTATTCCGCACTTGACACAGAAAACAGCGATTAGCGAAATGCCATCTGTCGTTGCAGGAATATTGCCGGAAGAAACCATGTCTTTCAAAAACTGGACTTTGGCAAGCGGTGAATATTTCGCTACTCAAGATGAAAATACGGCAGTAATCGGCATTAACTTTGCCGATACTCGTGAACTCGACGTAGGCGACACGGTAACGGTTAGAGGGCAGGAACTTATAGTTAAAGGTATTCTCGCCGAAACCAACGGCAACGATGATATGACTATGTTTGTTCCGCTGTCAGTCGCACAACGCATTTTCGATAAAGAGGGTTACATTTCCTATCTGTCAGCAAAAGTTGCCGATATGACAAAAATGGAGTTCTACGAAGCTGAAATTCTAAGCGTTGCAAGTGTTCAAGTTGCAACCAACGACCAACTTTTAGAATCAGTGCTGTCGATATTAGGCTCGGTTAATTCAACCTTGCAACTAATAGCCGGAGTTGCGTTAATTGCGGCGGCGTTCGGGATTATCAATACCATGATGACCGCCGTCTTTGAGCGGCGGCGCGAAATCGGGATTCTTAGGGCAATCGGCGGTAAGAAAGGCTTTCTTTTTAGGAGTTTTCTACTCGAATCGGGGCTGTACGGCTTTCTCGGCGGCATTGTCGGGGTGGTAGTCGGGTATGCAGTTTCGCTGTTCGCCGCCCCGATTATTAACAAGGACGAGTTATCAATGCTCAAAGGCGTATCGGCACAGGCAGACATTGACGTTCAGCTTGTAGTAATCGCAGTCGGCGTTTCGTTGTTAATTTCAATCCTGTCGGGGCTGTATCCCGCATGGAGAGCGGCAAAACTAACACCTATGGAGGCAATCAACTCATGAGTATTATTAAAACCGAAAATCTTGAAAAAATCTACAAAGGCAAAGGCAAAAACGCAGTTACAACTCATGCGTTGCGTGGTGTGAGTTTGGAAATTCCGCAAGGTGCGTTTGCGTGCATAATCGGTAAATCGGGACACGGCAAGAGTACGCTTTTGAACCTTATCGGAGGCCTCGATAATCCCACAGCAGGGCGCGTTTTTATTTACGATGAAGACATTACACAACTATCAGACAATAAACGAGCACAACTCCGTGCAAAAAAAATCGGGTTCGTTTTCCAATCGTTTAATCTTCTCGAAAACCTCACCGCACTTGAAAATGTTCAGACTGCTATGCTGTTTGCGAAAAACAAAGCCCAAAATGCCGAAGACTTATTGGCTTTAGTCGGGCTTTCCGATAAGGCAAACTCAAAACCTGCACAACTGTCGGGGGGACAGCAACAACGTGTCGCAATTGCACGCGCCCTTGCGAACAGCCCCGACATTTTGATTATGGACGAGCCGACCGGGAATTTAGATTCACAGTCGGCTGAGGAAGTGTTAGAGCATATTTTGAAACTTCACAAAAGCGGTAAGACAATTATTGTGGTTACGCACAACGATGACTTGGCACAAAAAGCCGAGATGGTATTTGAAGTAAAGGATGGAAAATTGACGGACAGTTGACAATTGACAATTGACAATGGACAGTTATTTTAATTTGGAGGTTGGTTATGAAATATAATTTTGATGAGATTGTGAACCGTTCTGACACTAACTCGCTTAAATTTGATTTTGTGCGTGAAAACAACATGCCCGATGACGTTCTGCCGATGTGGGTTGCGGATATGGATTTTCCTGCGCCGCCGGAAGTTTTGGAGGACATACACAACGCCGTCAGCCACGGCATTTTCGGCTACACCGAAGCCAAAGAAGGTTACTACAATGCAGTTATTAACTGGTTCAAGGAGCGGTTCGGCTACGAAGCCACACGGCGCGAAATTGTCAAAGCCCCGGGAATAGTTTTCGCGCTTGCACAGGCGATTCGCGCGTTCACCGAAAAGAGTGATGCAATTCTCATTCAGACCCCTGTTTACTATCCGTTCTACGACATAATCCATGACAATGACAGAACTCTCGTGACGAATCCGCTTGTCTATTCGGACAAAAAGTACTCAATAGATTTCGCCGATTTTGAACAGAAAATCGTGCAAAACAACGTGAAATTATTTTTACTTTGCAGTCCGCACAATCCTGTCGGCAGGGTCTGGACAAAGGCAGAATTAGAGCGACTTAACGAGATTTGCATCAAACATGACGTGCTTATAATTTCGGACGAAATACACTGCGATTTTGTATGGGCAGAACACACGCACACTTGCTTTGGCTTAATAAACGAAAACGCAGTCATTGCGACTGCGCCGAGTAAGACTTTCAACCTTGCAGGGTTGCAAATTTCTAATCTTTTTGTAAGAGATACAGAACTACGCAAAAAGCTCAAAGCCGAAATCAATAAAAGCGGCTACAGCCAACTGAACACGCTCGGCATTGTCTCGTGCGAAAGCGCGTATACAAAGGGCGCAGAGTGGCTTGAAGAATTGAAAATATATCTCGAAAGAAACATAAACTTGACACGAGAATTTATACAGACAAAGTTACCTAAAATAAAATTCATTGAACCGCAAAGCACATATCTAATATGGCTTGATTTTGCCGAATACGGACTTTCACAAGCCAAACTCGACAAGCGTATCACCAATGGCGCAAAACTGTGGCTTGACGGCGGCACAATGTTCGGGAAAGAGGGCGAGGGTTTTCAAAGAATAAACATAGCCTGCCCACAAAGTGTCTTAAAAGAAGCCCTCAACCGATTAGAGGGAGAATTTCGTAATTTGCTATAATTTCAAATCCGTCGCCGCAAGGCGACTCCACAATTGTCAATTGTCAATTGTTCATCGCCGGTTTATCGTTAAGCCGAGTTCTGTCGTGTATGGTCATCTATCTTGGCGTGTTGTCGCCAACACGCTCATGCCGCCTTTCAACGGGGAGGAACGAGCAGCTCCTTATTCCCACGCACCAATCGGCGTTGCATCGGATAGGGTTTACATGGCCGGGCAGTCTCCTGCCCGCCGGTGAGCTCTTACCTCGCCTTTCCACCCTTACCCGACGGCTTTACAGTCGTCGGGCGGTATATCTCTGTTGCACTTGCCCTAAAGTTACCTCCGGCTGTCGTTAACAGCTATCCTGCTCTATGATGCTCGGACTTTCCTCGCGTTTAACCGCGCGACCATATAATAAACCGGCGACTTGACAGTTGACGAACAATTGACAATGTACAATTGACAATTGACAATTGCGGTGTCGCTGTGCGACATTTTTAAAAATTAGTTCTGTTAAGATAAAATTGAAGCTTGTTGTTTTCTCGCTCTGATGCTGATACTAAGCCTTTTTTGGCGTTTATGGTAACGGTGGTTCCTGTTTTCAAGATTTTAGTGGCATTTTCGGCTCCGACTATTACGGGAATGTCGAGCGACAAACCTACAATCGCCGCGTGGGAGTCAATTCCACCCTTTTCAACCACAATTCCTGCCGCCGACTTCAAAATGGGCATCATCTTGTTGTTGGTTTCGGAAACAACTATTATACTGCCGCCGGTGAAATCTTTCATCAGCGTTTCTGCATCGGGGTAGGCGTAAACAGGGGCGGTCACTTCTTTTTCGCCGATGCCGCTTCCGCGCACTAAAACATCGCCGACCACGTGAACTTTCATGAGGTTGGTAGTCCCCGGCATTCCTAAGGGAACGCCCGAGGTAATTACCGCTAAGTCGCCTGTGCTTAAATGCCCTAAATTTTCACAAACATCAACAGAATGTTCAAATAATTCGTCTATTGCCTTTTGCTCTTTAAACATTATAGGAATGACTCCCCACGCCATACTCAACTGGCGCCAGGTTTTCACGTTTGGAGTGCAAGCAAGGATTGGTTGCGGTGGGCGGAATTTTGAAATCAGACGTGCTGTTCCGCCTTTCTCGGTCACCGTGAGAATCGCTCTTGCCCCTAAGTCAATGGCGGTAGTTACCGACGCGTGTGCTATGGCGTTGGTGACATTCCCCCCATGACTTTCGTCACGCCCGAAAAATCTCTTTTTATAGTCGATGTTTTGCTCAGTGGTGGTGGCAATTTTAACCATAGTTCGCAACGCTTCTATCGGGTGAACCCCTGCTGCCGTCTCGCCTGAAAGCATTAGCGCGCTGGTTCCGTCATATATGGCGTTGGCAACGTCTGTCGTCTCGGCTCTCGTGGGGCGTGGATTTTTAATCATCGAGTCTAACATTTGGGTTGCGGTTATTGCCTGTTTGCCTGAATTATATGCCTTTTTAATCAACTCTTTTTGAATTCGCGGCAACTCTTCAAACGGAACTTCAACCCCCATATCGCCCCGTGCCACCATTATTCCATCGGCGACCCTCAATATTTCGTCTATGTTATCAACGCCGTCTTGGTTTTCGATTTTGGCAATAATTCGTATGTCTTTGCCGCCGTTTTCTTCTAACACTCGCCGCACTTCAAGCACGTCTTCATCACAGCGCACGAAAGAACAGGCGATAAAGTCAAAGTCCATTTCACAGCCGAAAATAATATCACTTTTGTCGCGCTCTGAAAGATAGGGCATGGACAATGTCTGCCCGGGGAAGTTGCAGGATTTATTATTTGAAAGTATGCCGCCGCTGATTACACGGCAATGTATATCGGTCTCACCGTCGTCGCTCTCAACCATTTCGGTGACCGTCATTTCGATAAGCCCATCGTCTATAAGAATCGAAACGCCCACTTTTATATCTTTGGGAAGGTCTTTATATGTGATTGAAACGCGGTGCTCATTGCCTTCACATTCAGCGGTAGTCAAGATAAATGTATCGTGCTCTTCAAGGGCGATTTTGCCTTTTTCAAACGTTTTAACCCTGACCTCAGGTCCCTTGGTGTCTAAGAGCGTGGCAATAGGCAGGTTCATCTCTTCACGCAACCTTTTCAACTGCATAATCTTTTCGCGATGGCTGTCGTGGTCTCCGTGAGAAAAATTAAGTCTTGCTACGTTCATTCCGCTCTTTATAAGCTCACACAAAACACTGTCCTCGACAGTTGCCGGCCCTAAAGTGCATACAATTTTTGTTCTGTTCATTTTAGAATGTGTCCTTTCGTTATAGTTATACTTTATATCATAACATAAATTCGCATAAAGTGCAAGTGGAATTTTTGCATCACTCTCACCGTTATTTTAAGATTTTTTTCAAAACCCGTTTTAATCTAACAATTTTTTAATCTCTTCGCTCGACACACCGTTTAAGCGTAGTTTTTCCTCCAAGTCGCGTTTGGCTTTTTCCATGCCCTTCTCCATGCCTATTTTCTCGCCGATTTTCTTACCCTCTTCTCTCCCTTTCTTTTTGCCTATTTTCTCGCCTTTCTTCTCAGCCGAATAAAGTGCCGATTGCTCTTCTCTGAGCTGAATTTCGCGGGCTTCGACTTCTCTGACGAAAGTTTCGTCTTTGTTTAAGCGGCGAACCTCGCCTACGGCTTTGCGTATTTTGTCGTTTGACGACTTTTCAAGTGCGTTTATTTCTTCCT
>WRLV01000046.1 GCA_009777445.1 Oscillospiraceae bacterium
CGCGGACTGGTTTAAGATAAAACGCCCTTCTCACCACCCCACTCGAAGATTTTCGCAAGACATTCCAACCAAAAAAACACCGCCCGGCAAAAAACTGTCGAGCGGTGCAACTGTTATAATCCCAAATCCGTCGCCGCAAGGCGACACCACAATTGTCAATTGTCAATTGTACATTGTCAATTGTCCGTCGTGTATATTTTCCCAAAACTTGTTAAAACTATCTAATACCAAACATACAAAAAGTGTAAAGGAGTGGTGTTAGAGCATGAAAAAGGCAAAGTATGGGAAGGTTAAACGGTTTTTAAGGAAGAGGGGTTTTGCAGTTGCTTTGGTGTTCAGCCTTGTGGCTGTCGGAGCGTCAACCTTCATTGCCTATGACAGGGCAATCAGCAAAATCTCACTGCCCGATTTAGAGATTTCGACAAGCGATGAACTTATAAATTTCGACCTTAACCCCGCAGCGCAGGTGGGGCAGAATGTTGACAACATTCCCAAAGAACAACCGGAACCTGAGGTAGTCGACCTTGAGGCGCAAGCAAACGAAAATTCTGAAGAAGCTGGGAATTTCGTTGCTCCTCAACCGCCGCGAATAATGCCGGTTGAAGGAGAGGTCTATGAAGATTTTTCGGCAGGTGAGCTTAGAAAGTCGAAAACCTTAGGCGTTTGGAAAACCCATGACGGAATAGACATTGCCGCCCCACTGGGCACCCCTGTTTTGTCAATGACCAACGGAACAGTGGCAGAGGTTTTTTCAGAACCGCTTTGGGGAATATGTGTAATCATTGACCACGGTGACGGCGTGTTTGGGCACTATTACGGCTTAGACAAAAACGTTTTAGTTTCAGTGGGACAAACGGTTAACGCCGGTGACGAAATAGCCAAAGTGGGCAATACAGCCGAGGTTGAAATCGCCGACCCACCCCACCTTCATTTCGCCGTCAAAAAGAACGATGTGTGGGTTGACCCGTTAGAATTTATTCAGAGTGTTAGATAAAATATCAGAAAAATTTTAAAATTTTAAAAAAGTTATTGACATTTCCATTATTATATTGTATAATGTTATTGTCGAACAAGGGCGTTCTTCCGAGTAGTGCGTTTATGCGCATAATTGGGCGAACGCTTTTTTCGGATAGAACGTTGAAATTAGAACGTTGAAATAAACAGCTGTGAGAAACTATGTTTTCTCCGCACAATCGTGCAGAAAGGGTAAGGAAAGTAAAATGAGCAAAATTTTGTATGAGGGAAAGTCAAAAATCATCTATGAAGGGCCCGACGAAAAGAGTGTCGTAATGTATTATAAAGACACGGCCACCGCGTTCGACGGCAAAAAGAAAGAAGAGCTAACCGGAAAAGGAAAACTCAATTCCGAAATATCAGGCATAATTTACAACTATCTCACACAAAACGGCATTGAAACTCACTTGATTAAAATCTTAGACGACAATTCAGAGTTAGTCAAAAGGGTTGAAGTCATCATGGTTGAGAGCATAGTGAGAAACGTTGCAGCAGGGAGTTTTTCGAGAAAATACGGCGTTCCCGAAGGGACGGCTTTAAAAAACCCCACCACAGAATTTAGCCTCAAAGACGATGCGTTAGGCGACCCTATGATTAACAACAGCCAAATTACCGCATTGGGAATCGCCACCGCCGAAGAACTTGATTTTATGACCGAGCAGTCTTTAAAAATCAACAAACTTCTGTGCGATTTGCTTGAAAAAGCGGGTATCCGCTTGGTTGACTATAAATTAGAATTCGGCAGATATGAAGGTAGGGTTATTCTCTGTGACGAAATATCGCCCGACTCATGCAGATTTTGGGACATTAAAACAAACGAAAAATTAGACAAAGACCGTTTCAGACGTGATTTGGGGAATGTCCTCGGCGGCTATGAAAACGTTCTCGGGAGAATAAAGGATGTCAAATAGATACGAAAATCCTCTATGTAAGCGATATGCCGGGGCGCAAATGCAATACATTTTTTCAGACGATGCAAAATTTTCAACTTGGAGAAAATTGTGGCTTGCGTTGGCTGAGAGCCAAAAAGAATTAGGGCTGAACATAAGCGAGAGTCAAATTGATGAGCTGAAATCGCATATTGACGACATAAATTACGAAACGGCGGCGGCTTTTGAACTGCAAACGCGCCATGACGTAATGGCACATATTAAGGCTTATGCCGCGCTCTGCCCTGAAGCGGGCCCGATTATCCATTTAGGGGCGACTTCTTGTTATGTCGGCGACAATACCGATATAATCATTCAGCGCGATGCACTGCTGCGAATTAAGAAACTGCTTATAAACGCAATCGACAAATTGAGCAATTTTGCGTGTGAGCATAAAGCATTGCCCTGCCTTGCCTACACCCATTTTCAAGCGGCTCAACCCACCACCGTTGGCAAGAGGGCGACAATTTGGCTTCATGAGTTTCTTATGGACTTACGTCAGCTTGAATTTACCTTAGACGGCTTAAAGCTTTTGGGTTGTAAAGGAACAACGGGTACGAGCGCCGGGTTCTTGTCACTGTTTGACGGCGACCACGAAAAGACAAAGGAATTAGAACGCAAAATTGCCGTCAAAATGGGGTTTGGAACTGACGACATATATCCTGTGAGCGGGCAGACATATTCGCGAAAGGTTGATTATTACATCATGTCTGTGCTTTCGGGAATCGCCCAAAGTGCTCATAAATTTTCAAACGACATTCGTTTGTTATCTCACTTGAAAGAAATTGACGAACCATTTGAGGCGGGGCAAATCGGCTCATCAGCGATGGCATATAAGCGCAACCCTATGCGCAGTGAGCGTATAGCTTCACTCGCGCGACTTGTAATCGTTGACGGAATGAACCCTGCACTCACCGCCGCCACTCAATGGTTTGAGCGAACGTTAGACGATTCGGCAAATCGTCGAGTTTCCATTCCCGAGGCATTTTTGGCGGTGGACGGAATTTTAGCGTTGGTAATCAACATAGTGGGGGGAATGAGCGTTTATCCTGCGATTATTGAAAAGCGGCTTCAAAGCGAGTTGCCGTTTATGGCGACAGAAAACATTTTAATGAGCGCGGTGAAAAAAGGCGGCGACAGGCAGAAAATTCACGAGAGAATCCGCATACACTCTGTTGAGGCGGCAAAACAAATAAAGCAAGGGGGCGCGCCCGACCTGCTCGAAAGAATTCTCGCCGACACAGTTATAGGAATTACACCAGATGAGCTAAAATGCCTCATGGCGGCCGAAAACTTCACGGGAAGAGCAAAGGAACAAACAGAAGAATTTCTAAAAGAAGTAAAGACAATCCTCAACAAAAACAAAGAATTGTTAGGGGATGACACGAAAATAACAGTATAAGGAGTGTTTACGATGCTTACAGCGATTGTGGGGATTAACTGGGGTGATGAGGGCAAGGGTAGAATGGTTGACTTGCTTTCTCGCGATTATGATGTGATTTGTCGCTATCAAGGCGGCAACAATGCCGGGCATACCGTGGTGAACGATAGGGGGAAGTTTATACTTAACCTGTTGCCATCAGGGATTTTGCGCGAGGACACTGTTAACGTCATGGGCCCCGGCATGGTGGTCGATTTGCAACACTTGTGTTCTGAAATTGAAACGTTGCATGAAAAAGGGGTGTCGGTAACTCCGAACAACCTTAAAATAAGCGACAAAGCATTTATTTGTCTACCCTATCATAAACAGCAAGACATTCTTGAAGAAGACAGATTGGCGGATAAAAAATACGGCTCTACACGGCGAGGAATAGCCCCCGTATATGGCGACAAATACATGAAAAAGGGAATCAGAATCGGCGATTTGACTGACTTCAAAACCCTTGAAGAGAAAATCAACGACTACACAACCTGGAAAAACCTTACAATCAAGAGCTACGGAGAAGAAATCAACCCCCGTGAAATTATGCAATGGCTGTCAGAATACGGCGAAAAGCTGTTGCCCTATATGAGCGATGCCGGTGGGTTTTTGTCGGGCGCGGTTAAACAGGGCAAAGATGTGCTGTTTGAGGCGCAGTTGGGGGCGTTGCGCGATATTGATTACGGGATTTATCCCTTTACAACATCGTCACAAACGTTAGCGGCATATGCGACTATCGGGGCAGGCGTTCCGGGGCTTAAACTTGACAAGACAATCGGGGTTATGAAGGCGTATTCAAGTTGTGTCGGCGAGGGGCCGTTTGCCGCCGAGTTGTTCGGTGAAGATGCACATACCTTGAGAGAAGCCGGTGCGGAATATGGCGCGGCGACAAAAAGACCGCGCCGTGTCGGCGGCTTTGACATAGTGGCAAGCAGATTCGGTGTTCAAACCCAAGGGGCAGACGAAATTGCACTTACTAAATTAGATGTAATGTCTTACATGAAGAAAATCCCTGTTTGTGTTGCCTATGAGATTGACGGCGAACTCACTACCACCTTTCCTATGGGGGCGCGGCTCATGAGAGCAAGACCCGTCTTTGAATACCTTGACGGGTTCGGAAAAGACATTACAAAATGCCGAAAAATTGACGAGCTGCCAAAAGAAGCAATCAACTACATCAATTTTATCGAAAAAAAGATAGAATGTCCTATTAAATATATTTCAGTAGGGGCAGGAAGAGATGACATTGTGACTAAATAAAGGAGGAGCTGTAATGTGTGGTATTATCGGTTATGCGGGAAGTGAAAATGCTGTTCCTATAATTATTAATGGGCTGAAGAAGTTGGAATATCGCGGATATGATTCGGCTGGATTGGCGGTTTATACCGAGCAGAAATTCGATGTCGTGAAAAGAAAAGGCAGATTGGCGGCGTTAGAGTCTTGTCTTAAAGAAAACCCCGTGAGCGGCTTCACAGGAATAGGTCACACACGTTGGGCAACCCATGGTGAGCCGTCTGACGAAAATTCCCACCCCCATTTGGGCCACCAAAATAAAATCGCCATAGTTCATAACGGAATCATCGAGAACTATAAGCGGCTTCGTGAAAACCTTAAAGCAAAAGGCATAGCGTTCACCTCACAAACCGACAGCGAGGTAATCGCCCAATTAGCCGAATACTATTATAACGGTGATATTATCGACACCATTATAAAAGTCGCGAACAGATTAGAAGGCTCATACGCCTTAGGGGTGATGTGCCTTGACCAACCGGGGACACTTATTGCGGTGAGGAAAGACAATCCCCTAATCGTGGGCGTTTGTGAGACGGGGAACTTCATAGCCTCTGACATTCCCGCTGTGCTTAAACATACCAATAAAGTCTACTACCCCGATGACAAAGAAATAGCAATCATCAAAAAAGACGGAGTAACTTTCATAAACTTCGACAAAGAACCGATTGATAAAGAGCTTGAAACAATTTCCTGGGATGCCGACAGCGCGGAAAAAGGGGGCTATCCTCATTTCATGCTCAAAGAAATTATGGAACAACCTAAGGTAACAACAGATACTTTTCTTTCTTTGAGCGGCAATCACGATAACTCAAAAATTATTAACGACTTAAAGTTAGACAGCTATAACAAATTGGTTATTACTGCTTGCGGCTCGGCTTATAATGCAGGGGTTGTTGCTAAGTATGTGTTTGAAAAATTGTGCAGGGTTTCGGTTGAGGTTGAGTTGGCAAGCGAGTTTCGCTATAAAAATGCGATTATTGATGAGAAAACGTTGGTTATATTAATCAGCCAATCGGGAGAGACCGCCGACACAATAGCAGCAATGCGCGAGGCAAAGTCAAAAGGAGCGCACACGCTCTCGATTGTTAACGTAATCGGCTCAACAATTGCGAAAGAGGCCGACCACACTATTTATACCATTGCGGGTCCCGAAATCGCCGTGGCAACTACTAAGGCGTTTTCGGCTCAGCTGATTGTTCTTTATACATTAGGTGTTGAGTTCGCGCACAAACTCAAAAAAATCGACACCGCCCAAAGGCAGGTTTATCTGAATGACATCAAGACAATCCCCGAAAAAATTAAAGCAATTTTAAACCGCATTGATAAAATTCAACATTACGCCACCGACTGTATAGCCTATAAAAGCATATTCTTCATCGGGCGCAACATTGACTATGCCATTGCTCTTGAGGGTTCGCTTAAACTGAAAGAAATATCTTATATCCACTCAGAAGCGTATGCCGGCGGCGAGTTAAAACACGGGACAATTTCGCTAATCGAGGACAACACTCTCGTTGTCGCGCTCTCAAATTGTGAGCGATTATCGCCTAAAATTATGAGCAACATTGAACAGGTAATCAGCCGCGGCGCGAAGTCGCTGTTGGTGGGTAGCTGTAAAGCAGACGAAATTGAGGATAAGTTGCAGGTGATTGCCGTCCCCGAAATTCATGAGTTGTTCTCACCGTCTTTGTCGGTAATTGTTTTGCAGTTGTTTAGCTATTACGTTGCGGCGAATAAAGGCTTAGACATAGATAAACCCCGCAATCTTGCCAAGAGCGTTACGGTAGAATAGAGGAGGGCTTAAAAAGTGAAAATAAACGAAGTTTTAGAATTTGTCAGAGAAAACGAGGTAAAGTTCATACGGCTTAGTTTTTGTGATATATTAGGGTTGCAAAAAAATATTTCTATAACGGCGGACACTTTAGAAGATGCTTTTAAATATGGAGTCTCTTTCGATGGGCATGCCATTCGTGGGTTTAGTGATGTTACACGTTCCGACTTATTTTTGTTTCCCGAGCCCGACACATTGGCAGTGCTTCCGTGGCGACCCGGGCCGGGGAGGGTAATTCGCTTTTATTGCAGCATAAAGAATTCCGACGGCTCAAAGTTTAACCGCGACACAAGAGAAGTGCTGAGACGAGTGTGCCTTCAGGCTCAAAAATTTGGCTATGAATGTAAAACAGGGGCAGAATGTGAATTTTATCTGTTTAAAACAGACGATGACGGAAACCCAACGCACACGCCATTCGATAAAGGCGGTTATCTTGATATTTCGCCGCTTGACCGCTGTGGAGACATTCGGCGTGAAATTTGTCTCACGCTTGAAGAAATGGGGATTAAACCCGAGACCTCTCACCATGAACAAGGCCCCGGGCAAAACGAAATAGGTTTTCGCTTTAACACTCCTCTCGAAGCCGCCGATGACCTTCAAACATTCAAGACAGCGGTGAAAGCGATTGCCGCGCGAAACGGGCTGTATGCTTCTTTCATGCCAAAACCCATTGCAAACGCCCCCGGAAATGGTATGCACGTTAACCTTTCGCTTATGTATAACGGCAGAAATGTCTTTAACAATATCGGTGAAAAAACTTCAACCGCCGCCGAAAGTTTCATAGCAGGTATTCTCGAAAAAAGCCCCGAAATAACCGCGTTTTTAAATCCTGTGGCAAATTCATATGACAGGTTAGGCAAATTTGAGGCCCCTAAATATGTTTCGTGGTCTCATGAAAACCGTTCGCAATTAGTGAGGATTCCTGCGGCGAAAGATAAAAAAATGAGAATGGAATTACGCTCACCCGACCCGGCGTTAAACCCTTATCTTGCGTTCGCGCTTATTATCGCGGCAGGCTTTGACGGCATTAACAGGGATTTAAAACTGCCGCCGCGAGTTGACAGCGATTTATATAAAAGCGAAAACACAAGCGGACTGCTCACACTGCCCGTTAATTTGGGAGAGGCCGTTGAAACGGCGCGAAACAGTGATTTTGTAAAAAGCATTATCGGTGAAGGGTTGGCAAATGAATATTTGGCACTGAAAAAAGCCGAGTTCGCAGACTTTAACGGCAGTGAAAATAAAGATGTATTTTATAGAGAAAAATATTTTAGTTCTATATGAAATGGCGGTGGTTTCTTGGAAAACGTGTTGATTGTTTCGTGTTTAGAAAAGGGGACGGAATTCTTCTTTGAGTTGTTAAGGTCAATGGGTTTTCAGCAAATTACCATCGTGAAATCCGGCGGAGAAGCGCGAAGAACGCTGTTAGAGAAATATTTTGATTTAGTATTAGTCAACGCCCCTTTAAAAGACGAATCGGGGGAGAGCCTTTCGCGTTATATCGCCTGCAAAGAAGCGGCTCAGGTTATTCTTGTTGTAAAGAGCGAATATTTTGATGCGGTGTCGGCGTTGTGTGAAGACGATGGGGTTTTGACTATTTCAAAACCTGTTAACAAAGCGGTCTTTTGGTCGGCACTCTCGCTTGTGAAAGCAGCACATAAAAGGCTTAAACGCGCACATTCCGAAAACGCCAAACTCAAACAAAAAATTGAAGACATTCGCGTTATTGACAGGGCTAAATGTGTTTTAATATCTTATATGAATTTAGACGAGCAAAAAGCCCATAGATTTATCGAAAAGCAAGCAATGGATATGAGAACAACCAAGCGAGAAATCGCCGAGGATATTTTAAAAACATACGATGGCTGATGGCAGTTGACAGTGGACAGTTGAGAGTTGACAGTTTTGGAGTCGCCTTGCGGCGACGGATTTTGAATTGAGAGGTGCATAAATTTGAAAGAATTAGTATTAGTGCTTGATTTTGGTGGGCAATATAAAGAGTTAATTGCGGGGGCGACACGTCAATTGTCGGTTTATTCCGAAATCAAAAAGGGTGGGTTGTCTGCTGAAGAAATTAAGCGGCTTAACCCTATCGGAATTATTCTTACCGGTGGGCCTAACAGCGTTTATGCTCAGAACGCGCCCGTGTGTGAGAACGAAATATTTAATTTGGGAATCCCCGTGCTGGGGATTTGCTACGGAATGCACTTGATTTGCCATACTTTAGGGGGAAAGGTTGAGCCTTCTGCTGTCGGTGAATACGGGAGGGTTGCAGTAGAACCCACAAAAACAAGTGCGTTAGCGAAAGAGCCGTTTACCGCCCTTATGAGTCATAGGGATTGTGTAGCCGCTCTTCCTAAAGGCTTCGATGTAACTATGCGCACTGAAACTTGTGTCGCTGCGTTTGAAAATCCACAACTAAAGATTTATGGCGTTCAGTTTCACCCCGAAACAAAGCACACCGAAAACGGCGGTAATATTCTCAAACGGTTTTTATATGACATTTGCGGTGCGCGCGGTGACTATAAAATTGACGACTACATACAAGGGAAAATCGGGGAAATCCGTGAGCGTGTCCGCGAGGGTGAGAAAGTTTTGCTGGGGTTGTCGGGAGGAGTGGATTCTTCAGTATGCGCGGCATTAATCGCTAAGGCTATTCCCTCACAACTTACTTGTGTGTTTGTTGACCACGGATTTATGCGACTCAACGAGGGCGATGAAATTGAAGAGCTGTTCGGGGGAAACAGTCAGCTTAACTTTATTCGCGTTGATGCTAAAGAACGGTTTTTATCAAAATTAAAAGGAGTTCGAGAGCCTGAGTTAAAACGCAAGCTAATCGGTGAGGAATTTGTTCGTGTCTTTGAAGAGCAGGCTTTGAAACTAAAAGCACATCAGTTTTTGGCGCAAGGGACGATTTATCCAGACATAGTGGAATCGGGCGATGAGAACGGGGCGGTAATCAAGAGCCACCATAACGTGGGTGGGCTGCCCACAGACCTTAATTTCACGGGGCTGATTGAGCCGTTGTCGGGGCTGTTTAAAGACGAGGTGCGCGAACTCGGCAAGAGATTAGGCTTGCCCGACAAAATCGTTAATCGTCAGCCGTTTCCCGGGCCGGGGTTAGCGGTGAGGATTGTCGGTGAAATCACGCAAGAAAAACTTGATGTATTGCGTTCGGTTGATGCCATTTTCAGAGAAGAAGTCGATAGGGCGAACTTGGAAACAAAACCCGACCAATATTTTGCGGTAATGACTGATACCTATTCCGTTGGGGTTAAGGGTGACGGGAGAACCTACAGCCCGGTAATTGCTCTTCGCGCGGTAAACACAGATGACTTTATGACTTGTGAATACACACAATTGCCACACGAGGTTTTAGGGCGCGCTTCTTCAAGAATTACCAACGAAATCCCAAGTGTCAGCCGCGTAGTATACGACATATCATCGAAGCCACCGAGTACTATTGAGTGGGAGTGATGACAATTGACAATGTACAATTGACAATTGACAATTATTTGATAGTTGATAGTGAAGAAAAGTATGAAAGCGAACTCACGCAAATGCGGAAAACGAGGCTTTCAAAGATACACCGGTGAGAAAGGGCATGTCTAAAAATGACTAAGTTTATTTTTGTGACGGGCGGGGTTGTTTCGGGGCTTGGTAAAGGAATAACCGCCGCTTCGTTGGGTAGGCTTTTAAAGCAAAGAGGGCTTAAGGTTGCCGCACAAAAGCTTGACCCTTATATGAATGTTGACCCTGGGACAATGAGCCCGTTTCAACATGGTGAGGTGTTCGTGACCGATGACGGCGCGGAAACCGACCTTGATTTAGGGCATTATGAAAGGTTCATTGATGAGAACCTGACTAAACTCAGCAACCTGACATCAGGGCAGGTCTATCGAAATGTGCTTGAACGCGAGCGCGCCGGCGGCTATTTGGGCGGAACCGTTCAGGTTATTCCCCATGTTACGGGGGTTATTAAAGAGTTTATTTATGAGGGCGCGGAAAAATCAAAAGCGGACATATTGATTACCGAAATAGGCGGCACAACAGGCGACATCGAAAGCCAGCCGTTTTTAGAAGCAATACGCCAAATTTCTCTTGAAAAGGGGGCGGGAAATTGCCTGTTTATTCATGTGACGTTAATCCCTTATCTTAAGTGTTCGGGTGAGCATAAGTCGAAACCCACCCAACACTCGGTTAAAGAATTACGGGCAATGGGAATATCGCCTAACATAATAATCGCCCGCGCCGAAGTTCCGTTAAGCAGAGGGATTGTCGAGAAAATATCACTGTTTTGTAACGTAAAACCCGATTGTGTCATCGAAAATATTGATGTCACATCATTGTATGAAGCGCCGTTGATGTTACATAAAAACGGATTAGATAAAGTCGTTTGCCGCGAATTGGGTTTATCGGTTCAAGAGCCTGATTTAAGTGAATGGCGTGAAATGAACCGCAAAATGCTTGAGCGTGAAAAGAAGGTCTGTATTGCCGTTGTCGGGAAATATGTTCAACTTCACGATGCTTATTTGTCTATTATCGAGAGCCTTCGACATGCGAGTTTTGAGCTTGGGGTGGACGTTAATATTCGTTGGGTTGACAGTGACGGTGACGTTGAAGAAAGCCTTGAAAATGTTGACGCGCTGATTGTCCCGGGTGGTTTTGGCGATAGGGGAATTGAAGGTAAAATCGCCGCTTGTAAATATGCGCGTGAAAAAAATATACCGTTCCTCGGAATCTGCCTTGGTATGCAGGTTGCAGTTATAGAATATGCGCGGAATGTCTGTGCGTTAGACAAAGCAAACTCAAGCGAATTTGACGAACACGCCGCGCATAAAGTAATCGACTTTATGCCGGGGCAAACAGAAAAAATCGGAAGCGGCGGCACAATGCGCTTAGGGGCATATCGCTGTAAAATTGCCCCGTCATCACTTCTTAACAAACTCTACGGGAAAAGCGAAACGAAAGAGCGGCACCGTCACAGATTTGAATTTAACAATGATTATCGCCGCTTGCTTGTCGAAAAAGGGCTTTCAATCTGCGGTGAGTCGCCTGACGGTTCTCTTGTTGAGGCGGTTGAACTTCCCGCTCAACGGTTTTTCATAGGAGTTCAGTTTCACCCCGAATTTAAGAGCCGCCCAAACCGCCCACACCCGTTGTTTGTTGGCTTAGTAAAAAGTGCTATAGTGAGTAGGTGAAAAAATGATAAAAATTAAAGTTATAGATTATAAGGCAGGGAATGCGCCGAGCGTTATTCATGCGGTTGAGCGATTGGGGTTAACGGGTGAATATGCGCGTTGCGGCGATGATTTAAAAGATGCCACGCATATTATTCTGCCCGGTGTCGGAAGTGCAGGGGCGACAATGAACTCTCTGCGACAAATGGGCTTAATCGCTCCTTTAGAAACAGCGGTGTTGGAAAACAAAATCCCGTTTCTCGGTATTTGTGTCGGTATGCAAATCTTGTTTGAACACAGCGAGGAAGAAGATACCCGATGTTTAGGCTGGCTCAAAGGTAGGGTAGTCAAGTTCGATAAATCGAGAGTGCGCGTTCCTCAAATGGGGTGGAATAAGGTGGAACAACTTAGTGATTTTTTCTACTTCGTTAATTCGTACTATGCCGTTCCTCAAGACACCGATGTTATATGGGGGACAGCGCGTTATGATGTAGAGTTTGCGGCGGCAGTCAAGAGTGGGAATATATACGCAACACAATTCCACGCCGAAAAAAGCGGTGAAGCAGGGCTTTTATTGTTGAAGAACTTTTTTGAGGAGGTAATATGTTAACTAAACGATTGATTGCGTGCTTTGATATAATAGACGGCAGGGTAACAAAGGCAGTGCGCTTTCAAGATAATATTGATGTTGCCCCCGCCCACGAATTAGCAGAAAGCATGTACCGCGCGCAGATTGATGAGTTGATTTTTTATGACATTACCGCAAGCAACGAGCAACGCCCTATTGACATTAAAGTCGTTGCGAGTGTTGCCGAAAAGGTGTTTATCCCATTCACCGTTGGAGGAGGAATTAAAACCTTAGACGATATGTATGCCGCGCTCAAAGCGGGGGCGGAAAAAATCAGCGTTGACTCAATGGCGGTGAGAAACCCGAAAATCATTGAACAAGGAGCAAAGGCTTTCGGTTCACAATGTATCGTTTTATCAACGCAAGTTAAAAGAACAAGCGAGCCGAAATTTAAAAGCGGCTATGAGGTTTTTATCGACGGCGCACGGGTGGCTACAGGCTTAGATGCCGTTGAGTGGCTCAAACAAGGGCAGGAATTGGGGGCAGGCGAGGTCTGCCTTAACAGCATTGACAATGACGGAACTTTGGGCGGCTATGACATTGAGCTTATGAAATTAGCAGAGAATGCAGTGTCGATTCCGCTTATAGCCTCAGGCGGCGCAGGTGAACCGCGGCATTTGCTTGAGTTGTTCACCCAAACGCAATCCGGCGCGGCAATAATCAGCAGTATGCTGTATTCACCGCGCTTAGAAAGAAATTTCTCTGTTGAAGAACTTAAAAAAGAGTTGTCAGAAAACAATATTAATGTTCGTATATAGAAAGGTGTATGTTATGGAAAGAATTGTATTAGCATATTCAGGGGGCTTAGACACAACGGTAATTATCCCGTGGTTGAGGGAAAATTACGGCGATTGTGAAATTATCGCTGTTTGTGTAAACGTTGGGCAGTGTGGCGATGACGATGATGTTTTAAAAGAAAGGGCGATTGAAACGGGCGCGAATAAAGTCGTCATAATCGATGCTCAAGAAGAGTTTATAAGCGAATATCTCTTTTCGATGTTGAAATGTCATGCAGTTTATGAATCTCGTTATCTTTTGGGAACGTCTGTGGCGCGCCCCCTAATAGCTAAGAAATTAATTGATGTCGCTTTAGCTGAAAACGCGACCGCTATTTGTCACGGCGCAACAGGGAAGGGCAACGACCAAATCCGCTTTGAACTTACGTTTAAGACGTTTGTCCCTAACCTTAAAATCATTGCCCCGTGGCGCATATGGGACATAAAATCACGCGATGATGCTATGGAGTTTTTGAAGAAGAGGGGTTTGACAGTCCCCATGAAAAAAGAGCAAAGCTATAGCCGCGACCAAAATTCATGGCATTTGAGTCATGAAGGTTTAGAGCTTGAAAGCCCTGAAATTGAGCCGGATTATAACACAATACTTCAACTGAGCGTTTCGCCTGAAAACGCGCCCGACAAAGCCGAATATGTTGAGCTTTCGTTTGAGAAAGGCGTTCCCGTTAAACTCAACGGCGAGAAATTGCCGCCGATTGAGTTGTTAAACCAGCTTAACATTATTGGCGGGAGAAACGGAATCGGCATAGTCGATATAGTTGAAAACAGGGTTGTCGGAATGAAATCGCGCGGAATTTATGAAACACCCGGCGGCACAATTTTATACGCCGCCCACCAGCAACTCGAGCAGTTGTGCTTAGACCGCAAAACGATGGATTTTAAAGACACCGTTGCCCAAAAAATGGCGGAAATCATCTATATCGGTGAGTGGTATACCCCACTTCGCCGCGCGCTGAGTGCGTTTGTCGATATAACTCAGGAAACAGTCACCGGAACGGTTAAGCTAAAGTTGTATAAAGGCAACATCATTCCGGCAGGGAGCAGTTCTCCCTATTCGCTCTACAGCGAAAACCTTGCGAGCTTCACAACCGGCGACCTTTATGACCATAAAGATGCCGAAGGTTTTATCAACCTTTTGGGGCTTCCCATGCAGGTTCGTGCATTAATGAAACTTAATTTAGAAGAAAAAGAAAAACTTTGAAAGGTTATTGAAAAAATGAAGTTATGGGGCGGAATGTTTTCGGGCGAACCCGATAAACTTGCGAGTCAATTCAACTCGTCAATAAAATTCGACCGGCGGCTGTATAAACACGATATAATCGGAAGTATTGCCCACGCGCAAATGTTGGGGAAACAGGGGATTATTCCCGAAGCCGACAGCGAGTTAATTGTGAAAACGTTAAACGAAATCCTTGCGGACATAGAGAGCGAACGCTTAAAAATAGATATGTCAGCAGAAGATATTCACTCTTTCGTTGAGGGTGAGCTTGTCGCGAGAATCGGCGATGCGGGCAGAAGGCTTCACACGGCAAGGAGCCGTAATGACCAAGTCGCCCTTGACATGAAAATGTACGTCAAAGATGCGATTGACGAGACTCAAGAACTGCTCAAAAATTTGCTTGATGTGTTGTTGAAATTGGCTAAGCGCAACACAAAAACTATAATGCCCGGTTTTACCCACCTGCAAAAAGCACAGCCGGTTACCCTCTCTCATCATTTGTTGGCATATTTTCAGATGTTCAAACGTGATTATTCAAGGCTTTGGGATTGTCGTGTGCGCACTGATGAATGTCCCTTAGGGGCGGGGGCGTTGGCGGCGACCACCTATCCGATTGACCGGGCGTTTGTCAGCGAACAGTTAGGCTTTAGCAAAATCACCGAAAACAGCCTTGACACCGTTTCAGACAGGGATTTTTGTCTTGAACTGCTGTCTTGTCTGTCGATTATAATGTTCCACTTGAGCCGATTTTGTGAAGAGTTGATTTTATGGGCGAGTGAGGAGTATAGCTTTGTGGTTATTTCCGATGCCTATTCAACAGGCTCGTCCATTATGCCGCAAAAGAAAAACCCCGATATGGCTGAGCTAATCAGGGGAAAAACAGGAAGAGTTTACGGCTCTCTCGTGAGTTTACTCACCGTGATGAAAGCCCTTCCCTTAGCATATAACAAGGATATGCAAGAGGACAAAGAAGCGGTTTTTGACGCGCTTGACACAACGCAAGGTTGCCTGTCAATTTTCACCGCCATGCTTGACACAATTTCTTTTAACACCGATAATATGCTTAAAAGCGCGCGCGGCGGTTACACCAACGCAACAGATGCGGCGGACTGGTTGGTAAAAAAGGGCGTTCCGTTCAGAAGCTCACACGAAATTATTGGCAAGTTAGTCCTTTTAGCTATAGAAAATAAATCTCCCCTTGAAGGGTTATCACTCGAACAATTCAAAAGCGTTTCACCTCTTTTTGACGAGACAATATACGAAACCCTTAAAGCTGAAACATGCGTGAGTGCAAGAAATGTCCCCGGCGGCCCGGGACGAACAATTGACAGTTGACAATTGACAATTGACAATTGTGGTGTCGCCTTACGGCGACGGATTTGAAGTTGCAACAATTGCGCCAAATAAAAACGTCCGCGTAAGCGGACACCACAACTGTCCACTATCCACTGTCCGCTGTCAACTGTATTTGGCGACGGATTTAAAAATGGCGGCAAAAATATAGCAAAGGTGGTGAAAGTTTTGCCCGTTAAAGAGTATAAAGATTTAGCTTTAGAAAAACATTCTCAATGGAAGGGTAAGATTGAAGTTGTTTCACGGGTTTCGCTTAACAATCGTGATGAATTAGCGTTGGCTTATACGCCCGGCGTTGCTTTTCCGTGTTTGGAAATAGAAAAGCAACCCGATTTGAGTTATCTCTACACCCGAAGGGGCAATCTCGTGGCTGTGGTAACAGACGGGAGTGCGGTGTTGGGTTTGGGCGACATAGGCCCCGAGGCGGCAATGCCGGTTATGGAAGGCAAATGCGCCTTGCTGAAGGCGTTCGGCGATGTAGATGCCATTCCTATTTGTATTCGTTCAAAAAATGTCGATGAAATTGTAAATACAGTTCGCCTTATTGCCGGAAGTTTCGGCGGCATAAACCTTGAAGATATAAGCGCGCCGCGTTGTTTTGAGGTTGAGCGGCGGCTGAAAGAGTGTTGCGACATACCCGTGTTTCACGACGACCAACACGGCACGGCGATTGTGGTGTTGGCGGCATTGATTAACGCCCTAAAGCTGAAAAAGCGCGCCATAACTGATATTAAAGCAGTAATAAACGGTGCGGGGGCGGCAGGAACGGCAATCGGAAACCTGCTCAAAAAGAGTGGGTTGAAAGAACTTGTTATTTGTGATAAAAAGGGGATTGTCGGCGGCGATGGTTCTTTACGTGATGCTATGGAAGGCGCAGATGTTTTCATTGGTGTCTCTGCCGCCAACTGTGTGAGCGCGGACTTAATCAGATTGATGAATAAAGAGCCGATTGTGTTCGCAATGGCGAACCCCGTTCCTGAAATAATGCCTGATGTCGCACTGAAAGCAGGGGCATATATTGTCGGGACAGGCAGAAGTGACTTTCCCAATCAAATCAACAACGTGCTTGCGTTCCCGGGGATTTTCCGCGGCGCGTTAGATGCACGCGCTGCTGACATTACAGACGAAATGGGGCTCGCAGCGGCGTATGCTATAGCTGAATATATTCCAAAAGCACAATTGCGCCCCGACTATATAATCCCCGATGCACTCGACAAAAACGTAGCAACGGCGGTGGCGAAGGCAGTGGCGATGGCAGTTGACAGTTGACAGTGGAGAGTTGACAGTTATTGTGTCGCCTTTCGGCGACGGATTTAAATTTGCAAAATTGGCTATTGACAAACGTCTTGAAATGTTGTATAATGTATATGGCTAAAAAAACAGTGTCGCCGTCAGGCGACATTGGAACTGTCAACTATCCATTGTCAACTGTCAACTGTCATATCGGGGCGTAGCTCAGCTTGGTAGAGTGCCTGCTTTGGGAGCAGGATGTCGCAGGTTCGAATCCTGTCGCCCCGAGGATTATTTAGAAAAATTGGTGATAAAATAATATTATAAAAAACATCGGAGGTCAAAACTTTGAACGCTCAAGACAAAAACTTTGAACAAATACCTATCATACCGGAAATTCTTTCGCCCACTGATGATTATATTTTCAAGCTCATATTCGGTGACGAGAACGATGTTGAGCAACTGACGAGTTTGTTGCGTTCGGTGGTGAAAGTTTCGCTTGATGAGTA
>WRLV01000047.1 GCA_009777445.1 Oscillospiraceae bacterium
CATTGGTTCCCGCAATAGTGGGAGCTTATCCTTGTTTTCGCCGATATACATTTTGTCGGCTGAAAACGCGGCGCTGTAGCCAAGTGGTAAGGCATGGGACTGCAACTCCCTGACCCCCGGTTCAAATCCGGGTGGCGCCTTCGGAAGAGAAGCCTTTAACCATATGGTTAAGGGCTTTTGTTTATTGTGCAGAAAGGATATGTCTAAAAACATGAATGAAAATAATTTTATTAAATCGCTGACAACAGTTTTGTTAAAAAAGAATAATCCGTGCGCAATTGTTGACAAAAAGTTAGAAGCCATATGGAGCAATAACAAAGATTTAATCAATGAAGCTGTAAAATTTATCGTCGAAAACGAGCCTAAAGTATTTTTGTCTGACAGTGAAATAGTGACTAACGCACGCATAAAAGAAGAGTTGTTCCCTGTCTCAATCATTCCTTGCAGTAAACCTGTTGCCTCTGAGGTTAAGAAGGCAGGGGTTTTTAACCGCATTCCAAAAGACGTAGCAGACAATCCTGAATATTTTATTATAGAGGTCTATACCGACGGCTCTTTAAGCGAATTAATGAAAAACGCTGAGCTTTATACCGAAAAAATGTTAAATTCGCTTAATATAATTTACGCACACCTTTCAAATATTCCCAACGCAGCGGAGCATTTTAAGGAGATTTTTAAGGGCGACGAAAAAGAGTTTGAAGCTTGCGAGCGACTGTCAGTTCATTCAGCCGAGGCACTTATTCAGGTTGTGCGCCTTTGTTATTTGTTGCAGGCTGAACTCGTCAGCGAAAAAATAAATGTGACAGACATGCTTGACTTTGTTATAGAGCAAGCGAAACAAAAAATCAACGATGGTAAAAAACGCCTGCTCTATCAGCGTGATGATAAATGCGGGACGATTATTTTGTCGTCAAAACGTTTTGCTTTTGCGATTATGGAGCTTATTTCAAACGCTGTTTATTATTCGCCGAAAGAAACCCCCGTTGAGATTGTGCTTCGCCGTGTTGACGACGGCGCGCAAATTCTTATTAGAAACAATTGTTTAGAGCATGACAAATTGCCATACGTTGAGTTAAAAGCGCGATTAGGGTTGTCATTAGCAGAAAGCGTGTTTTCAAGCAAAAAGGGACGGGTAAACTTTGAAATAAATGATGGAATAGCCAACACCACAATTACCCTGCCGTCAACGCCTGAAAACAACCGTTTTATACTTTCATCAACTTTCAGAGACTACGCCACAAATAAAACCCAGCCAATAGATTTAATATTTGAAAAAATTAATCGACTTGAAGATAAAAAAACATAATTCTAACACAAAACGAACAAAATATAATTTTATAATTTGTTATAAGAAGATTTTGATAAACTCTAAAAAGCACCATGTAAATGCGGAGAGTATGACTTTTTAAATAGTATTCGTGTAGAAAGGAGTTTTTAAATATGTACAGAATGCTTATTGCTGATGATGAGCAGAAAATTAGGGCAGTGCTTCGCGAGTATGCTGAGTTTGAAGGGCATGATGTGGAAGAGGCAGTTGACGGTATGCAGGCGGTCGAAATTTGCCGCAATGCGCCGCGCGATTTTGACATTATTATATTAGATGTGATGATGCCTAAGTTAGACGGCTTTTCTGCCTGTAAAGAAATCAGAAAGTTTTCAGACACCCCTGTGCTTATGCTTTCGGCGCGCGGCGAAGAATATGATAAACTGTTTGCCTTTGAAATAGGGGCAGACGATTATGTTGTAAAACCGTTTTCGCCAAAAGAGGTGTTGGCGCGCATTAACGCAATTATCAAAAGAAGCAATATCGCGGCTGTTGAACCCACCTGCCCTAATATTGAAAATTTTGAAGGCTTAGAAATTAATTTCTTAGCGCGCGATGTGAAAATTAACGGCAATAAAATCAATCTCACACCGAAAGAATATGACCTTCTCTTTTATCTCGCTAAGAATAAAAACATAGCGTTGAGCCGTAATAAGCTGTTAGAAGACGTTTGGGGGTATGACTTTTTCGGCGATGACCGCACAATCGACACACACATAAAAATGTTACGTAATAGCTTAGGAGAATATCGAAAATTCATAGTAACCATGCGTTCAATGGGGTATAAATTTGTTTATGAAGAACTTTTTTAGCAGTATTCGCTTTCGCGCCTGGCTTATATTTATGGGTTTCGCTTTGGGGCTGTTGGGGTTTTTGTATGTTAATCAAGTTATGGGGTTGCCGCTTTTTTATAACATGATTAAAACAAATGAGTCCATGCAGACGGTAAAGTTTTTGAAAACCCACTGGGACAGTGATGATTTTGACCTTCTCGTGAGTGCTTTAGCCGGCGAACAAGAGATGAGAATTACGGTTTTCAGACCGAACCCACATACCGGCGTGCTTAGGGTTTCGGCGTTTGACCCGAATAACAGCTTTCATTTAGTGTCGAGAGATGACAGAATTGCCGATGATTTAAGAGAGCAGTTGCTTAACGCCCCCAACGGAATTTTCACCGAGAAACACACATGGTACAGGCGTTCAATGCTGTATACCGCCGCTTTGATAGGCACTGCCAATGATGTGAAGGGTTATGTTTCGATATACAATTTTTTAGAGCCGCTTGCCAATACCACAGATGTTTTAAATCATCAGTTTTTTGTTAATTTTTTTATAGTATTGTTTTTTGCGTTTATTTTATCGCTGTTCATGGCGTTAAAAGTGTCAAACCCTATAATCAAAATCTCAAAAACCGCCGGCAAACTTACAACGGGGGATTTTAATTATGATATAAAGCAAAGCGATTACACCGAAATAAAGAGTCTCGCCGATAACCTCAACAAAGCATCAAGCGAAATCGCCAAAACTGATAATCTTCGCAAAGACCTAATCGCAAACGTTTCACATGACCTTAAAACGCCACTAACCATGATAAAGGCATACGCCGAGATGATACGTGATTTATCGGGTGACAATCCGCTAAAGCGTGAGCAACACCTTGAAGTCATAATTGATGAGGTTGACCGCCTTAATAATCTTGTGGTGGACATGTTAGATTTGTCCAAGTTGCAAAGTGGGGTTGCCGCTCCCAAAATAACCGAATATGATTTTTCCGAAAGCCTTCATAAAGTTATTCGCCGCTTTGATTATTTTAAGGATGAGGACTGCGCCATCGAAACCCAAATTGAAGATAATGTCGTTATAAAAGCAGATGCACGCGCAATTGAACAGGTGGTATATAACCTGCTCAACAACGCCATCAACTATTCTGTGAATGAAGAAACTGGGAATAAAACAACCGTCACAATCCGTCTTTACAGATTAGAAAATTCTGAAAAATATCGTTTTGAAGTGATTGACACAGGAAAGGGAATAAAGCGCGAAGAGCTTTCACGCATTTGGGAGCGTTATTACAAAGGCGAGCCATCGAAAAATCACAAGCGAACCATGGTGGGAACAGGATTGGGGCTTTCGATTGTAAAAGGCATACTCGAGTCCCATGGCTTTGCCTACGGCGTTGACAGCGCGTTAGGAAGGGGCTGTGTGTTTTGGTTTGAGGTTTAAAGGTTTTAAAAACGTAAAAACGTAAAAACGTAAAAATTGGCAAAAGAATTTCACTCTTAAACACTTGCGCTTTGTCGGAATATGTGTTATAATGTTTTTTGTAGGAATGAGTAGAAAGGGTATATCTAAAAAGATGAAGAAAACTGTTATTATAGACCGTAGTTTGTCCGGGATGCGCTTATATAGCCAAGCGGGTAAAAAAGAGATTTATTCGTACGCTTGCGCTCTTTTTGAGTGTGGGGTTGATTACATTGAGGTTGATTTTACAACGCTTCAAAAATTATGCGCCCCTAAAAGAAATGAAAATTACATATTCCGACTAAAAGAAAAAAGCGAAATTCAGCTCTTAGAAGCATTTGAGAGGGTTGGCTTAGAGCCGTTTAAATATGTTGTGGTACCGCTGAAATTTTCATATTTAATCCCACAAATTAACATACCCGTGTTGCTTGAACTCAACATAGGTGATGTTGATTTGTTTTCTTATTTAAAAGTGGTTTCAGACAATATTGATTTAACCAAAGTTTCTTTGTTAAGATTAGTGGGCGAGTTTGGTGAAAATTTCAACATGAAGGCATTTTTAGAGGAATATAATCTGCGATATACAATTCCTGTTGATATTTGCGCCACCAATAATTCAATGCTTGCGCTTTCCACCACAATAGCGGCAAATTTCGCGAAAGCTGATTCTATTACGCTGAGTTTTGGCGAAAGCGATAATTTCGCCGCGCTTGAGGAATTTCTAATCGTTATGGCGACCTCCTATAAACACGTCGTAAAAGACACATTTGTGACCGGAGTTTGCAGGGCATCAATCATCTGCGCACTTATAAGCGACATAAAATGCAGCAGTATGCAAGCGATTATAAACCTCTATAGACTTACCCCTAAGAAAATCAAGAGAATCGACCAACCGCCAAAAAACGATGAAACCATCAGAAACGTTGTATATTCATCGCTCCCGGGCTATCAAACAGTAATCGAAAAGGGCTTAGAGTCGTTAGATGTCAACGATGAAGTTGCAGACGAAATCATGAATATAATGGATACTCTAAATATAAGCCCAAAACCCATCGGCGAAAGACGACATTTTTTGAATTGATAAATTTTGGATAAATTTTCATCGCTTTATTTTAAAAACCATTGATTTTTTTTGTTTTATGTGATATAATGGAAATGTGAACAGGCATACTCTGCTTGTTGAATTTTTAAAACATATTACAGGGAGGTAGTTATGGCTTACAAAATCACTAATGAATGCATTGCTTGTGGGGCTTGTGAGAGCGAATGTCCTACCGATGCCATTGCATCGGGAGACCCGATTTACACAATTGATGCTGAAAAATGCATTGACTGCGGTGCTTGCGAAGGTGTTTGTCCTACAAACGCCATTGAAGCGTGACGAACAGTTGACGAACAATTGACAGTTGACAATTGACAATTGACAGTTGTGGTGTCGCCGTTGGCGATATCAAATAAAACAATGTCGCGGTGAAGGTGACGATTTTCTTGTCAACTTTCACCGCGGCGTAATTGTTACAAATTCAAATGCCTTTGGCAGAAAGGACATGTCTAAAAAAATGAAAAAAGTGTTTTCGGTTGAAAAGATGATTGTTTTGGCTATGTTGGCGGCGTTCGCTTATGTTGTTATGTTTGTTGGACGAGTTCCGGTGGTCTTGTTTTTGAAATACGACCCAAAAGACGTTGTTATAGTCATGAGTGGTTTTATTTTCGGCCCGTTTTCGGCATTCATTGTTAGCGTTGTGGTGTCGTTTATTGAGATGTTTACCGCATCTGATACGGGGTGGGTTGGTTTTGTGATGAATGTTATATCCACCTGTTCGTTTGCCTGCACGGCGGCGATTATTTATCAAATCAAGAAGAGCCTTAAATTTGCGGTACTCGGGCTTATAGCCGGAGTAATTACGATGGTCATCGTGATGATTGCGTGGAATTATTTTTTAACCCCCATTTTTATGAAAATCCCACCTTCTGATGTATTGGAGTTATTAATACCGGTGTTTTTGCCGTTTAATTTACTAAAGGGTGTTCTAAACGCGGCAATAACAATGCTCTTATATAAACCCTTGACGAGTTTGTTACGAAGAATGCGACTCATGCCCAATCCAACATCGGGTGGGCTTAAGATTAACATTCCCGCCTTAATAATATCTTCTTTTGCAGTCATAACCTGCATACTGTTCATAATTCTTTTGAGAACCAGCACGTAATTAGGGACAAGCAAAAGGGACGGGCAAGCCCGTCCCCTACATAACTCTCAACTGTCAACTGTCAATTGTCAACTGTCTATGCCCCACGGCATAGGTTCGTTCTCTACAGATATGTCGAATGGTATGCGGCGGCATTGCAGGACTTTTGTGACGAATATGTTGATTGCTCCCGAAACGCTTAAACCCATACCGTCACAGAGTTTTGCGAACTCTTCTTTTTTAGCGGCTTCGATTCTGATTGTTGTGTGTGTACCCATTTTATTATCCTCCTTCAAGACATACTTTGTGTACATTATAGCATACATTATTTTGTTTGTCAAGGGTTAGGTAAAGGATTAAACAAATTTAATTTTCGCTCTCGTGTCAGTTGTTTTATTTGATGCTCGCGTTTCATTGCTTCTTGTTTTGAGTTAAACTCTTCACAATACACCAATTCTACAGGCAGTCGGGATTTTGTATATTTTGCTCCCTTTCCTGCATTGTGGATATTCAGGCGTTGGGATATATTGTTAGTCCAACCCGTATACAGTGTGTTGTCAGAGCAACGAAGAATATAAACATAATTCATAATTCGCATAAATCAACCTCTTTGAGTGAAACTAATCTTAATTAGTGCGAAAGGAGGCGTGTTTAAAAATATGGCAGACGAACAAAGGCACGAATTGCCCACAAGGTATGAGCGAATTCCCGGGTACGGGTTGCCGCCCGACAAAAGGGGAAACCCCGTGCGCAAAGATATAATAGTCCCCGGAATAGCCGGTTCAACCGACATTGCCGGTTTTGATATTTTACCGTTTAACAGTGGAATTTTAGGGGATATGGGATTTAAAAATTAAACCACCAGACTCCACCGCCTTTTATGGGCGGTGGGGGTTTTGTAAATTAACCGTATTTTTTCACAAAATCTCTCGGTGTCATAATTTCAGGATGCCCTATTCCAATCAGAGCAAAATCTGTATCACCTGAAATCAGCACATCCACATCTTCAATAAGTGCTGACACTAAAATAGGCAAATCCTTTAAATCTCTTATTTCAGGATATTTTGTTTTGTCGATTTTTTCAGGCGTATAGACAAGCTCAAACGGCAATTTTCTGATGAATGATTCAAGTAAATCATACTTTTTAGGGAATTTTCGCATAGTAACCCGTTTAAGCTCATCGATAACATAGGTTGACAAAACAATGGTATGCTGCTCTGTTATCTTTTCGACCATTTGAATAAGATGTGGCGAAGAGAGAACAAACGCTGAAATTAAGACGTTGGTATCAATCATTATCCGCATATCTTTCTCTCCACATCTCTTCTCTCACTTCGTCAACGAGTGCAACGACATCACTTTCATCATCTAAACCAAGACGTTCTGCTTCGCCCATAAACGCGGTTCGCATATTAGCAAAAGCTATTTTTGCGGAGTTCGCTACAAAAATTTTGTTACCATCTTCAACAAAGGCAACTTTATCGCCTTCTCTAACGCCAAGTTTTCGGCGTATGTCAATTGGGATTGTAATTTGTCCTCCACTCGTGATTTTCGCTACTTCCATATCGTACCCCCCATTTATATTTCCTATATTCCGCGTGTATGCACTACTATACACATATCATCAGTACAGTATATCGATTCCCCGCTCTCCCCACAACGATACTCAAGAGACCTCCCGCAGCGAGGACATTTAACGGCTGTATTTCCGCGGTTAACGTAATCTCTCTGCGCACCTAATAATATATGAGCCTCCGCTTTAGTTGGTGTTAATCTTTTAATCTCCATATAAAAGTCTCCTCATAAAACTATCTAAATCTGCAACAATTCCTGCTTCGCGCTTTCTTTCAATGGCATCCAATATAAGATGTGTTCTCTCCTCATTTGTTAAGTTTGGTGTAATCTCTGCCGCTGTCCTGCTTGCTCTATATTCGTCTTCCCGACAACCCGAAACTAAGTTTGTCCCTCTATTAGTCCTATGTCCGTAATATTCATGCGCCAACACAGCCCTCGCGCTCATTATATCACGTGGGTGATTAGAATCTGATGTTGTGTCCGGAAACACATTCCCCCTTATTGCTATAATATCAATAGCATCTATATATCCCGTACCTCTGACTAAGTCGCAATTGAACACAAAAACGCTCTCTTTAGCTTCTATAGCTCTTATATCCTCTTTTAGTTTTTGAATGTCTTCTTTTGTGAGAATATAAAAAGGTGATTTCCTCGCCCCGTTTACATCTCTAAATTCTGCACACTTGATTTCTATACAAGTATTGCAGTTTTTTTCTTTGTTTTTGCTTTCTACTGTTATCACGTTATCAACTATCCTACAATTATATTATTCTTCACAACATTATCAAAAACAGTGCGCGCGTTAGCGGTGTAGCTTGTTTCGTCCGGTATGGCTAACATTGTCAGATATAGCCCGTCAGGTGGGTTGACAAGCCCGTTCTCTGCTAAAATTTCTTCAAATTTACTACCTTTTATGTTGAAGAAATACTCTTCTTCAACTAAGTTGTTTCGTGGATATAACTCTTTTAAATTTACTAACTTGATTCCGTCGGGAAGCGACTTGAGTGCGCTTTTGCTTCCTATTGAAATTATGGTTTGCCCTCTGTCAAGCGCGCCGAAAAGCTTAGAGCCGGTTGCTATAAGCAACTCTTCAGGGGCGTATTCGCCCACGTAAAAATCAATGTGGGTAAGCCCAACGTGCGTATAACCGTTTTGGTCGAAGTCAGGGGTGAAGTTTAAGAAAGTGTCTGTGAAAATTTCGGGGTTATAAATGAAAATTTGTGATAAAGCCCAGTCATCTGAAATTGCCAACAGTGATAAATCCGGCGTTTTTCTTGAAAGAAACTCATATGACAATACAGTCAAAACAAACAGTGCGAAAATACAGCCTACAGCGCGTAGCCAATAGTGATACCAAAAATTTTCCCATTTTGCCTTAAAACCTTTCGGCTTGTCGTAAACTTTTGGCGGTTTTTTTGTTGGAATGACATCGCTCTCTTTTTTCAACCCTTGCTTTAAGAGCAACAATTCTTTCTTATCATCAAGATTGGACATATAATCTCCTTACGGCCTCATGGTGGGGAACAACAACACATCGCGGATTGAGGCACTGTCGGTCAACAGCATTACAAACCTGTCTACACCGAAGCCTAAACCGCCTGTCGGTGGCAGACCGTATTCAAGAGCGGTAAGAAAGTCCTCGTCTAATTCAGCATTTGCCCCTTCAAGCCGACGTTGCTCTACCTGTTTTGTAAATCTCTCGCGTTGGTCAATGGGGTCGTTAAGCTCTGAAAAAGCATTACCAAATTCCCACCCATAAATGAAAAACTCAAATCGCTCAGTAAAGGCGGGGTTGTCTGCTTTTCTCTTTGCAAGCGGTGAATTTTCAACAGGATAATCATATATGAAAGTGGGCTGGATAAGCTCTTTCTCGGCAAATTCTTCAAACAACGCAATCAGCACATCGCCTTTTGTCGCGCCACTTGATATTTCTATGCCCTTTGATTTGGCTATGACTCTCGCCGCTTGGTCGTCTGCCCAATCGTTATAGTCACAGTCGGCGTATTTTTTCACCGCTTCACGCATAGTCATGCGCTCCCACGGGCTTTCACCGCCCATATTAATTGCAGTTTCGCGATAAGTGATTGTTTCGCTGTCGCAAACATTTTTGGTTATGGTTTTAAACATGTCCTCAATTAAAGTCATCATGCCAAAATAGTCGGTGTATGCCTGATAGAGTTCAACCGATGTAAATTCGGGGTTGTGGGTTGAGTCCATTCCCTCGTTGCGGAAAATGCGCCCCACCTCATAGACCTTGTTGAAGCCGCCGACAATCAACTTTTTCAGATAAAGCTCGGTTTCAATGCGAAGGTACATGTCGATGTCTAAAGCGTTGTGTTTTGTGATAAACGGGCGTGCCGCCGCCCCTATTTCAAGGGTGTGCAACACAGGGGTTTCCATTTCGATGAACCCCAAATTGTCAAGATAATTGCGAATTTGTTTTATTATTTCACAGCGTGTTATAAATGTTTTTTTGACATCGGGGTTGGCAATAAAGTCGAGATAACGCTTTCTGTACCGCTCTTCTTTATCTCTTAATCCATGCCACTTCTCAGGAAGCGGAAACAGCGATTTAGACAGCAAAACAAGCTCTTTCGCGTGGATTGAAATTTCACCTTTGCGGGTTTTAAAGACTGTGCCTTTAACCCCGATTATATCGCCTAAATCCCATGTTTTGAATTCATTGAAAACGCTTTCCCCGACATCGTTGGTTTTGACATAGACCTGTATTCTGTCGCTGTGGTCGCGTATGTCAATAAAATTAGCTTTGCCCATGTCACGCCAACTTGTGATTCTGCCCGCTATGACGACATCACTGTTTTCAAGGCTTTCAAAATTTTCACGAATAGTCAAGGCTGACGAGTCCACCGGAAATTTGGTGTTAATATACGGGCTTTTGCCTGTTTCGCGCAACTCATTCAACTTCTCAATACGCAGTCTGTTTTGTTCCGACACACCATCGGCAACAGATTGCGTGGTAATATTTTCCTCATTCATTTTTCAATATGCCCTCCTCTATTATCCTTTCGCAACTATTTCGATATTTCGAGTATTTCATACTCAGACATTCCCGATGGGGCTTCTACCTGAACTATATCGCCGACTTGTTTCCCGAGTATTGCCGCCCCGATAGGCGACTCATCGGAAATTTTTTGTTTTTTAATGTCAACTTCTTTAGTGCCAACGATGGTGAGGTTCAAGACTTTTTCGTCACGCAGGCTTTTGAGGCTAACCTTGTTGCCGATGTGAACGATTTCTGTTGAAAGATTTTCCTCGTCCAACAACACGACATTCCCCAAAATCGATTCTACCTCGGCAATGCGTGCTTCCACCATGCCCTGTTCGTTTTTGGCTTCATCGTATTCGCTGTTTTCCGAAAGGTCGCCGAAGCTTAATGCCAATTTGATTTTTTCGGCTATTTCTTTGCGCCTTACTGTTTTGAGCATTTCAAGTTCGAGGTTCAGTTTATCCATGCCCTCTTTTGTTAGAATTGTTTGTTTCAATGCCATTAAAATTTCCTCCGATTTATTGTATTATTGAGCTTAAAATATCAAATGCCTTTTTTAACTGTAAGTCTGTTGTGTTTTCTATATTTGCAATGTCTTGTTCGATTGGCGCACTCATTTCAACGATAAAGTCCGGCATTATTCCGACTTCATCAAAGTCAGGGGAAGCGGCTGATTTAACCTTTGCCACGCTAATCGTTAACGCGCTTCCGTCTCTGAAAACCTGAGTGTTGGTCATGGTTGCATCCCCTGCGCTGACGGTTCCCACTAATTGCGCACTCTTAAAATCTCTCAATATTGCCGCGAAAAGCTCGGCATATCGCTTTGTGCCGCTGTCGATTAAAACCACAATCGGCAAATCGGGTGGCGGCTCGCCTTCAGTGGTGATAATATTTGCCACGTTTCCCGCTTTGTCACGGGCGGTTGCAAGGGCGGCAGTTCCCACCAATCGGTTGAGAATATTTCTAAGGGGTGTTAATAAAACGCCATCGGTTTCCCTTAAATCTATAATCAAAGCTCTAACCTGATTTGTCTCCATTTGTTCATATATAGTTATAAACTGAAAGTCGGTCAACCTGTTAAATCCGGTTATTCTGATATAGCCGACAGCCCCGCTTGCTACACCACGTGCGGTAATAATATCTATTCGTTGGCGAATAAGTGTATGCCTGTTTTCGACTCCATCACGCATGGTGACAATGTTAAGGCGCGTTCCTTCATCGCCGCTTAAGTTTCGTTGCGCTCTTGCGACCCCAAGTTCTAACACGCTCACCCCGTCTATAATCGTAATAAAGTCTCCCGGCTGAACTCCCAAATGTTCTGCCGATGAGCCGTCTAATACATCGGTGACAAGCAAATAACCACCTGTCTCAGGCTCTGTAACCATTCCTGCAGTAATAAAACTGCCACTCTCGCTTTGTTGGAGTTCATAATATTCGTCGGGGGTTCGATATTGAGCGTATTTATCCCCTATTCCCAATATATAGCCGTTAAACACGCTTAACAAGAGTTCATTTTCGTTGATGTCGCCGAAAAAGTTGTTTCTTACATACGAGTCAATCTCTTGATATTTAGTATAAAACGCTCCCCTTTGCCCTGCCGCCATTCTTCGATTATAGTCCTCCTGCGCAATTGACGTGGATAAGACAAAGGTGACAGTGCAACAAATCGCCACAAGGCTTACACAAAGCCCCAACGTGATTTTTTTGTTCATTTTTTAAAAAAACACCCTTCCCTGCCTTTAAGATTTTAAATGCTTACCCATGCTGAATACGGTTCCCAATGCGCCGATGAACGCTCCCGCGAGACAGTTAAGGGCTAACGCAAGCCATTGCACATCATCAAAACTTAAAACATCAACCATTCCCAACACCTGCCATATTGAAAGGTCGCCGGCGAAAACAGATATTACCGATTCATAGGCGGCTTTAGTCAAAAACCACGATGCCCCACCCGCGATTACCCCGATGAGCATTCCTTCAATGAAAAACGGTAGCTTTATGAATGTGTTTGTCGCCCCGACACCTCTCATTATATTGATTTCCTGCCTGCGCGCAAACACAGATGTTCGGGTAGTGTTATAAACTATAACGAGACAAACCACAATAAGAGCGACTAAAACGGCAATCCCGACAATCCCCAAATTATTGCTCATACTGGTGAGAAAGTGAGCAAAGTCATACGGCGCGTTGACTTGTTCTACCCCCTCAATTTGTGAGAAGTCATCAACCGCCTGTTCAATCATAGACAAGTCGTTTATTGTGACAATGTAAGTGCTTGGCATTGGGTTTTCGTCAAGGTGTTCAAAAAGCACGCTATACTCCGCGCCCATGCGTTCGCGCTGTAAGTCCCACGCTTCTTCTTTAGAGCGGAAGACCACGCGCTCCGTCAAAGAGTTAGCCGCAATTACGTCCGCAATATGAGCTAACTTATACGGCTCGGCATCGTTTTCGACAAAGACTAAAATCTCATTTTTGTCCTCAATATTACCTATAATCACATTGAAATTATAAGCAACCAATCCCGAAAGCCCGAATAAAAGCAAGCTTACCATTATAATGCAAAAAGACGCGAATGACATCACCCGATTGTGCCAAATCGACGACATTCCGCGGCGCACGAGAAAGGTCATATTACTCCACTTCATCGCCGCCTCCTATAGTATCGTCAAAGGCGACACTGCCGTCTTTCAGGCTGATAATTCGCCCCCCGAAATATTTTACTATATCATGCTCGTGCGTTACCATTATGACGGTTGTTCCGCACTGATTTATGTCTTTGAGCACCTCGACTATTCCGTATGAAAGCTCGGGGTCTAAGTTCCCCGTTGGCTCGTCCGCGATGATTAGCCCGGGGTCAGAAGCAAAAGCGCGCGCAATGGCAACCCTTTGTTGCTCACCGCCCGAAAGCTGTGACGGATACGCCTTAGCTCTGTTGCTCAAGCCCACAAGGTTCAAAACATAAGGAACGCGCTGTCTGATAAACCGCTTAGATTTATCGGTAACCCTCAGCACAAAAGCAACGTTTTCATAAACCGTGAGATTAGGTATAAGTCGAAAGTCTTGAAATATCATTCCGATGGAACGTCTCAGCATTAACACTTTAGAGCCTTTAAGTTTTGAAAGGTTATAGCCGTTCACAAATACTCTGCCGCTTGTCGGTTGGTTTTCACGGGTCAACAATTTGAGCAGTGTGCTTTTCCCCGCGCCGCTGCTGCCCACTATGAAAACAAACTCTCCGTCTTCAATCTTTATGTTAATATCGTTTAACGCCTCAACGCCGCCGCGCTCTCTATAGCGAACATCAACGTTTTTTAATTCAACCATTTTTTAGCTCCTTAGAATTTCACCGGGTCTGCCGACAGATATTTTTTAACCATCATCGCAATTTTAAAGATAATGGCGTGGTCAAATTCACGCAAATCCAAACCCGTTAACTTCTTAATTTTGTCTAATCTGTACACAAGGGTGTTCCTATGTACAAAAAGTCTTCTCGATGTCTCTGAAACATTCAGGTTGTTCTCAAAGAATCGCTGAATTGTAAACAGGGTTTCGTGGTCTAACGACTCGATTGAACCCTTTCTGAACACCTCTCTGAGAAATGTCTCGCAAAGAGTAGTGGGCAGATGATAAATCAGCCGCGCTATTCCCAAATTATCATAACTTATGATTGTCTTGTCGGTATCGAACACCTTTCCGACTTCAAGTGCCATTTGAGCCTCTTTGAAGCTTCTCGCTAAATCTTTCACCCCTATTACCGGTGTGCCGATTCCTATGTTTACGCAGGTGAAAAATTCACCCGACAGTGTATCGGAAATGGAACGCGCAAGCTTTTCAAGGCTTTTAATGTCAACAGAAGACTTCATCTCTTTCACCAAAACAATCTCAGTTTCGGTAATGTTAAACACAAAGTCTTTGTTTTTATCGGGGAAGAGGTTTTGAATAACATCATAAGCCGAAACGTCGCTTGTCGTTGCCATGCTGACCACCAACACCACGCGGTTAACATCGGTGCTGAAATGCAATTCGCGCGACTTAACGCTTATATCGCCCGTCAACACATTTTCAAGGATAATATTCTTGATGAAGTTACTCCTGTCATATTTTTCGTCATAATATTGTTTTACGCCCGAAAGCGAGATGGCAAGAATGGCGGCGAAGCGTTCGGCATTTTCGTCAATGCCTTCTGCGAAAGCGGCATATTCGGGTCTTGCCCGTTGCCCGAACGGTTTATAGGTATATCCGTCATGGATAAATGCATCATTTTCATCGGTTATTTCGATAACAAACGAATCGCTTGAAGTCCCCACCTTTGACAATTCTGAGCAGGCTATTATATTTGCATTCTCATCAATTACACCGATTACGCGCCCGACCGCGTCTCTCATTTGCTGAACCAACCCTTGGAATAACCTGTTAGACATAAGGTTGCGCCCCCTTTATAGACATAAATTTGTTTAAGATTTTTTGCTCTTATATATATTGTACAAGAAAACTCTAAAAAAATCAAGTGCATTTTACTATTTTATTTGTTTTTTATTATTTTTTTATTATTTTGGGAATATATTTACCTCTCTGCTATTGTGTTTTTGAGTTATTCATGTTATAATTAACAACTGAAACTAATATTTTTAAGGAGAGCAACTATGAAAAATATGAAAAATATGAAAAAAACATTTTATATCACAACGCCTATATATTATCCGTCGGGCAATCCGCATATCGGGCATTGTTATACCACAGTTGCCTGTGATGCCATTGCGCGGTATAAGCGATTTCAAGGCTATGATGTGATGTTCTCGACAGGAACCGACGAACACGGAATGAAAATCGAAGAAAACGCCGAAAAGGCGGGACAAACCCCAAAAGAGTTTGTAGACGGAATAGCCGATAAATTCAAGGCGTTATGGGAATTTATGAACATCAGCTATGACCGTTTTATAAGAACCACCGACGACTATCACAAGCAGGCAGTTCAGAATATTTTCAAAACCATTTATGACAAGGGATATATCTATAAAGGCGAATACAGCGGTAAATACTGCGTGCCGGACGAGTCTTTCTGGACTCCCTCACAGCTGATTGACGGAAAATGCCCCGAATGTGGGCGTGAGGTGACAGATGCCAAAGAAGAGGCGTATTTCATGAAGATGCAACCCTTTGCCGCGCGTATAGAAAAGCTGTTAACCGAAACCGATTATCTGCAACCGCAGGCGCGAGTCAACGAAATGCTTAACAATTTTATAAGACCGGGATTAGAAGACCTGTGCGTTTCCAGGACTACTTTTAAATGGGGTGTGCCTGTTCCTTTTGACGATACCCATGTGGTGTATGTTTGGCTTGACGCGCTCACTAACTATATCACCCTTTTAGGATACGCTAATGGACAATACAACAATTTTGAGCAATATTGGCCGTGTGATTTGCATATGACGGCTAAAGAAATAGTGCGCTTTCACTCGATTATCTGGCCCGCGATTTTAATGGCGTGTGATTTACCGTTGCCTAAAAAACTCTATTCTCATGGTTGGATTAACTTTGGCGGCAAAAAAATGGGCAAAAGCACAGGCAACGTCATCGACCCTTTTATATTAGGTAAACGTTACGGCGTGGACAGCATACGCTATCAAATTTTGCGCGACATGCCGTTTTCGGGGGATTTTGATTATACCAACGAGTCCATGCTGAGCCGAATAAATTCAGACCTTGCCAACGATTTCGGCAACCTTGTGTCAAGAACAACGGCGATGGTTGAGAAATATTTCGGCTCAACTCTGCCCGCCGCCAAAATTCACGAAGAGGTTGATAACGAGCTTATCGACATGGCATCGGGGTTGTCAAAAAAGGTTGACGCGCTTATAGACGAGCCGCAATTAGGGGCTGCCCTTGCTGAAATATTTAAGGTGGTCTCGCGCGCCAACAAATATATTGACGAAACCTGCCCGTGGATTTTGGCAAAAGACGAAAGCAAAAAAGCAAGGCTTGCCGCCGTGCTTTACAATCTGCTTGAAGTTATACGAATTACCTCCTGCCTGTTGTGTCCGTTTATGCCCGAAACAATGCCGATTGCCCAAAAACAGATAGGGGCTTCGGGCGATGAACTGAGCTATCAAAACGTCGGCATTTGGGGAAAACTTCGCCCTGACGTAACAGTGGAGAAGGGGGATATCCTTTTCCCACGTTTTGATGTTGAGAAGGAGATTGAACAATTGACGGCAGTTGACAATTGACAGTTGAGAGTTGAGAGTTTATGTAGGGGACGGGCTTGCCCGTCCCGAATTATACACCGCCCGACAGTTTTTTGTTGGGCGGCTTTGTATTTGTAAATATCAAGAATGTCTATGAAAAACCATTGACAAAACACAAAAGATATGCTAAAATTAAGATAACGAATCAAAGGAGGTGCTTTTGATGGCAACCGAAACTTTTTACAAGCGAATAATTTTATCAAACGAAGCCGCCGAAAAATTAGCAGACGGCTTTGATAAACCGCGCGCAACTTACGTTCCGGACAAAGAAGTGCTTGAGGCGCAGAAAAGAGGGCAAGAATGGCTAAAACGTTTGTCGGAATCAAAGAAATCATAGGAACAGAGCAAGAACCACGTTTCAAATCGGCTGTGCAAGAATTTTCATGCAGGGATAAAGAATGAGTGTGTCGAACACCCAAAATTAATTGATTTTTATGAGAGCAATGGCTTCATCTCATTACAGAAAAGCGGCTATTATATGGAACTATAAACCGTTAAGTGTAAATGGAATAATCTTCCAAAAATAACCAATACTTTTATTGCGGCAAAACAGGGCAACGCTGAAGAGCGACCCGACGCGTCCGCGGC
>WRLV01000048.1 GCA_009777445.1 Oscillospiraceae bacterium
ATACGCCGCCGGGGTATTTGATGTTTCGCATAAAGAAAAAGTACGCAAGGAACAATTCCCATTGGATTGTGAAAAAGCGTTTGAAATAGGAGCAAGACTTGCTAAACTATGATAATAAGAGGTTGTATTCATTGGAGGGCAATTCCACACGATTTTCCGCCTCACGGTACGGTTTGGAGTTTTTACAGACGTGCGAAACAATCAGGAATGATGAGGGCTATAAAGGTGCATTTTTTACTTTCGTGACTATGTTTCTAGTGCTTATTTGCGATATTTCTGAAAAAATCATACCAAAAGGCTGGCGCGTTATTCCCAAAAGATGGCGTGTAGAGCGGACTTTTGCGTGGTTCGAAAACTCACGTAGACTTTCAAAGGATTACGAAATACGTACCGATTCCGCTGAAACAATGTGCATCATTTCTCACCTGCATACTTTGCTAAAACGTCTATGAATACAGCTTCTAAATGCTTACTGCGAGTTTTCACGAGATTTTGTCTGAATCTGGCGAGTTGCTTCAAAGCAAAGTTGTCGTAAAAGTCTGCCCTGTGCGGTTGTTTGCAAAACCGCCGTAATCCACCAACATTTTCAGAAACTGTGCGAACCCTTTAGCGTTGTTGGTGAACGAGAAACCTTCGTTCATCACTTTGCGGTCTGCCGCAGGTCTTCTGCCCGTGTATCCTTGTGAATAAAACGTCTGAGCGTTAACTAACTGATTAACAGATAAGGGCAGCTTCTGCGGTTTGAGTCTTCTTAGAGCCTTTTCAGAATTTTTTCAGCAGTAGCCTAATGAACGCCAAAGTCACTGTTTGAAAGGTATTCTGCAATTTACGTTCACAATTTTTCCAAAATCTGCGGTATTTATCAAGCCAAGCAAAAGTACGCTCAACAACCCAACGTTTTGGTATGACGGCGAACGTATATAACTCGCTTCGCTTTGCAACTTCAACTTCCGCACCGATAAGCTGTTTAATCTTTTTTGCGAATTTTTCTCCTGTATAACCACCGTCAACCAAGAACTTTAAAACACTATCAAAATTGCTTGTAATATTGCGATAATATGTCGTCATTTGAATTGCACCATCGCGATCTGTGACATTGGCTGTTGTGAGCATAATTGCGTGAGGTAATCCCAAAATATCCACAGCAATATGAATTTTTATGCCTGCTTTTTTTACCCGCATCATAGCCGCAATCCTTATTTAAATTTAGTTAAAGAAACGGAGATGAGTAGATGCCTTATATTCCGCGCCCCAAACCGTGTTTTTTAGATACTATGGTTAAAGCATTTGTAGATGGGGATACTCAAGTATATAAAATGAATGATAAATTTTATACATGGGACGGGCTTCATGGCGAAATAGAAGTTTTCAACAAAAGAGGATGTCAAATCATGATATATGATGCCAACGGTAATTTGAAAAATAAACCTTTTAAAAAAGGGAGGAAAATTGATGTATAAAAATTTTATTTATGATTGCTTAAATGCAGAGGCCACTATTCGCGATTTAAACGATTATATTGAATACTGGCACAACAATGAAACGACTAATACACTGCAAGAATTTTTAGGATTAACCGATTATGAATATGAGCAATGGGGAAAATCAAGTGATTCTATATTTCGCGATATATTATCATGTAGACAAAATGGAAATGATTTTGAATCGTATGAAATATTATCAGAAAATGAGCGCATTGCTGCTCGTTCATATAATCAAGAAAAAATTGATATGATAAAGAGGGAAAATGAATAGATTTGAAGCCGCACGAAAATTTGCTACAGGAATAGTTAATAAATATAATCTTTATCCTCCAATTGAACCTCAAAAAATTATTTTGGATTTAGGTTGCGAGATACGAGAAGAGGAGAATAATTATGGAATTGAGGCATACTCAATACTAATTGATAATCCAATTGTAATTATTAACCCAGCAAACACATTCCATGCGCGAAAAAGATTTACAATAGCTCATGAATTGGCTCACATATATATTCCTTGGCATAATGGCGATACGAAGTGTAATACTGATGCTCCTTATCACTTAATCGGTGGAAAAAGGTATTTGGACACACAAGAATTAGAGGCTAACATTTTCGCTTCCGAATTACTAATGCCTTCTGAATGGGTGAAACAAATAATTAATGACATTGGAACTAATGATTTACGGGCTTTAATAAGAGAATTGCAAAACAAAGCCGAAACATCTGTTATGGCATGTTTTTATGCCTTAGAAAACTCTCTGCCATCTGGACATTTGTTTTTTGTGAAAAAAGAATATAGCGATTATTGGAAGAGGTTTTTGAGCAAGAGAACTTACACAACACAACTATATCTTAATTCCGAAAACGAAAAAATAATGTTAGATAGTTTATGCGTTTCTAAATCCGAATTTCACTTTTCGCAGTATGACGTTATACATTATACTCTTTTAGAATGTTGTGACAGAAAAACAATAGCTGATATTTATAAAAATTCTGCAAATTTATTTGAATGTTTAAATATTTTATCAGAATATAGTGTAAAAAGCATTTTATTCAACCTTCAGTATATTTTAAACAGCATAGACGATTTATACGTAATTTTTGTTTTCTTCAGCTCGAATATAATGCGGTGTATAGCAAAACAAAATTCTAAAATAAAATTTCGTTGTAAATCATTATCTGAACTTTTTGATATTCTTAAAATAAATAGTATCGAATTCAATTTATATGAATTGGGACATGAATTCAACATGGTCATTATCAAAGAAATCTTTTATGAATTTCCCATCACAAGTAGAATTAATCCAAATAAATTGTTAAGAAACATTGTTAATGAGCTTTACGATGAACAAATAATAGAAAAGAAGCGAATGAGTATAAATGGTATACTTTCACATATAAACAGTACAAATAAAGAGGCGGATGAAGTCGAGTTGTATAATCACGTCAAGTACAGGTTTATGGGAGATTCCGACCTAACAGAATTTTATAATCACCCAAGCTTTGATTTATATATAACAAATAAAATAAAGGATATGATTGAAAAAAGAAAGTGACTAAACTTTTATTTGGGTTTAAATTATAACCTTTATTGTTAATATAATTTAACCCCGAGATGAGTTGCCGCCCACATTCCCACGCAGGCGGCTCATTCCAACAATTCAACTACGCATTTGTTGTCTGTTTAATCGCTTTGGGTGGGGAGGCAGACAGTTAGAAAAAGATAATGGGAGAAGTAAACTCGTGTGGTGTAAAGACTGTCGTCGTGAAACGGTTAAAGATAGATGATTATAATTGTATAATCAACACTTACATTCCTCGTATGAAATCCAATCCCGAAAAAGTTCAACCCGAAAGCAATATTGACCGTCCTCTCGGCGAATTGGGATTGATTGACATTGTAAATAAGAAAGCAAAACTCTGCAAAAAAACCTCTAAAGAAAGACACCGTTTGTATTGCCCTATTGCAGATTTTTTGTTATCCCTCAAAACGTATGACGTTCCTGCGTATGAACAATTTGCGAAACTTTATCCGCAGTTAACTTCGGGCAGTACCTTTAATCCCTTTCTTGGTTTTGATATTGTTGAACTGTATGAAAGTGTGATAAACAGCATTAAATCAAAGGGGGTATGACGGCATTTTCGTTGTATAACGATGAGTTCGAGATTACCCGTTACTTCGATTTTACATTCATTGACGGTTCTGATTTCTTAGAAGTTGATAACTGGGAAAAGCGAATTGAAGATATTGAAGCCGATGGAGTTGTTTATGCTATTATCCCGAAAAACGAAGCGGAGATAAAGAAACTGAATACCGCTTTATCTAAATTATCTACGGGAGCAGGGCGGTGTAGCTGTCATAATTTCAAATCCGTCCGCGTAAGCGGACACAATAACTGTCAACTCTCAACCGTCAACCGTCAACTGTCCGTCACTTCCCCACACAAAACCGTCTAAACACCTCATCTATAACATTATCGCTTACCTTTTCTCCTGATAGTTCGTAGAGAAACTCGAGGGCGCGTTCTAACATTACGCCGGTGGCATCGGGGGTTATGCCGTTGTTTATGCCGTCTATTGCATCCGAAAGTGCTTTTTCTGCTGACACGGCGCATTGACGTTGCCGCTCGTTCGCTAAAAAGCCGGCGGACATATCAAGATTTGAGAGCTTTAAAGCCTTTTTGATTCTTCTGTTCAAGGTGTCACGAAAATCGGGATTGCGCGCTTCAATTTCTATGACACTGTTAAACTGTGTTGCCAAAAAAGTAAAGTCAAGCTTGTTTTTAAGGTCAATTTTGTTGATTATGCAAATTTTATTTTTATCTTTGATTTTTTCAATAACTAAATAATCGTCTTTCTCAAGGGGACGTGAATGGTCAAAAACAGCTAAAACAATGTCTGCTTCGTCTATTCGTTTGAGCATTCGCTTTACGCCGAGTTCTTCTACCTCATCGGTGGCATCTCTAAGCCCGGCACAGTCAGAGAGACGCAACACAATCCCCCCTATATTAACATATTCTTCAACTATGTCTCTTGTGGTTCCGGCTATGTCGGTTACTATGCTTCTCTCTTCATTTGCTAATAAGTTCATTATTGTGGATTTTCCTACGTTTGGTTTTCCCACTATGGCGGTAATTACGCCGTCGCGCAACACTCTTCCGGTTTCGTATGATTCTAAAAGCAGTTTCAATTGAAGCTCGCACTCTGTGATTTGCCCCAACTGTGAGGTTACCTCAAAGTCGTCTAACCCCTCTTCGGGAAAGTCAATCCAAGCGGCAATTTGCACGGTTATATCTAAAATAACCTTGCTGATTGCCTTTATTTTCTTATAAAGCGCGCCGTCTCGCTGGCTTAGCGAACAGGATAAAAACTGCTTACTTTGCGCTTCGATAATATCAATAACCGACTCGGCTTGAGTCAGACTCATTTTCCCGTTAAGTAATGCTCTTTTGGTAAATTCGCCCGGCAAGGCAAGTTTTGCTCCTGCATTTATGCAAGCTCCCAACACACGTTTAGTAACATAGTCGCCGCCGTGGCAGGTTATTTCAGCCACCGTTTCGCCGGTATAGCTATGTGGGGAATAAAAAATCGTGACCATTCCTTCATCAATTTTTTCTTCACCGTCATAGATGTTCCCGAACGAGGCTTTATGGCTTTCAAGTTCTTTTACGTTTTTGCCTGATGTCAAAAGAAAAACTCGACTCAAAATATTAACCGTGTTCGCGCCGGACAGTCTTATCATCGCCACGCCCCCTATCCCATGAGGAGTAGCTATTGCCGCTATTGTGTTCATTTTCAGATATGCCCTTTCTAATTCTTTTTTCCAAACAATCTGCTTAACAAGCCGGGTTTTTTGGGTTCGGGTTCGGGTTCGGGTTCATCCTCGTCGATGTGTTCCGAAAGCACATTTACCAAGAACGGCTGTTTTGCTAATTCGTCAACGCTCTCATCTAACAAATAGGTTTGTGTCTTTGATGGTTTGTTTATTTTCAGCGCGGATAAGTCGTCAATATTTGCGATTTCGATTAGATAATCGGTCATTAAAACCGGCACTTGCTCTTCTAACTGCTCATAATATTTCTGTGACGAAATATTATATTCGTCGGCGGGATTTTTGCCGCCCACCTTTGTAAGGTGTATTCCGCGCCGCAAATCAGAGGTGTATTCAAGATAATCGCACCACGCCTCATTTATTGCCGCTGCCGCCAATTCGCGTTGAAGCTTTTCAATGGCACGTTCACCGTGTTTCTTCACCGCAAATTCATATAAATCGGGGTTTTCACTTTGCCAAAAATCGGGGGTTGCCTGTCCGGTTAAAAGTTTTTTGCGATAACTAAAAGTTGCGTCACGATGTTTCTCACCGATTGCGGTGAATTTTAAAAGCTGTTTTCTACGTTCTAACGTGTCCCCTTCAACAATGCGCTGAACCCTCTCTATTTCTCGAAGTAATGTCTTGTCGCTCATCTTTTCAGCGGTATATTCGGGCAGTCGTTTTCCGGGTAAAAGCTTGCTCAATCCACCTCTTGTCATTATTTCTTGGTCGAGAGAGGCGAAAACCAAACTCTCGCCGACATCACCCTGCCGCCCGGCTCTCCCGATAAGTTGTTTGTTTATGCGCGAACTTTCTCTAAGCCCTGTGCTTATTACGCACAGACCCCCTGCCGCCGTTACCGGTTCACGAGTGTTCGCATTGGCTCCGCCTAATATTATATCCACACCCCTGCCCGCCATGTTAGTGGAAATGGTAACAGCATTTAATGCCCCCGCGTTCTTTATAATATCAGCCTCATGTTCATCATGCTTTGCGTTTAAAACCCGCGCCTCGATGCCGTCATCTTCTAAAATCGCGGATAGTCTTTCGCTCTCTTCTATGCTTTCTGTTCCCACTAAAATCGGCTGCCCTGTTTTATGTCTTATTTTAATCTCTTCGATAATTGCCTTCTCTTTAAGCGCGTTGTCATAGTAGACAGTCAGCCCGTGGTCTTTTCTCACGCACGGTTTGCGCGCGGGAATCACCTTTAGCGACAACCCGTAAAGCAACTCAAACTCTTCTTGAGAGTCGCTTGCTGTTCCGGTCATGCCGCTTAAACTTTTATACTGTCTTATAAAAAACTGAATCGGGACAATCCCCATAACCACACCCGGCGAGTCGCCGGTGACAGAATTGCCGGTGACAGAATTGCCGTCAACAGAATTGCCGGTGACAGAATTGCCGTCAGGCGAATCGCCGTCAGCAAAATTCAATGTTTCTAACGCCACTTGAAGCGCGCCGGGATAATGCCTGTTTTCTGCAACTCGCCCGGTATACTCATCGACAATCTTGATTTGACCATCTTTAATTATATAGTCGATGTCTTTTTTAAGCACAAAACATGCCTTCAAACAGTCACAAACAGCAGACAACAGTTCTATGTTCGCGCTGTCGTAAAGGTTGTCCACCCCGAAATGTTGCTCTGTTTTTGAGCAACCTGAATTAGTGAGGTACGCGCTTACGTCCTCTTTTGATATGCCGTAATCTTCCTCGCTCAAAGTTTGCACAAATTCGCTCACCTGTGAGAGTCGGCTGTCAACATATACGGGAAGGTCGCCCGAAATAACCAACGGCAATCGCGCTTCGTCAATTAATATGCTGTCAGCCTCGTCCACAATAACACAGTCAAAGGGTGGCTGAATGACCTCATCGCCCGTAAAGTCACGCAAAAAATCAAACCCCACCTCTTTGACGGTGCTGTACAATACATCACATTTATAAAGCTCACGACGTTCGGCGCGCGCTGTGTTTTCAAGCAAAAAGCCGACTTTAAGCCCCAAAAGCTCAGCAATAGGCTTCATCCACTTGCAATCTCTCTTCGCAAGATAGTCGTTGAAAGTCAAAATATGAACCTTATGAGAGTGAACACACTTAAGATAAGCCGCGAAAATCGCCGCTATGGTCTTTCCTTCCCCCGTGTTCATCTGGATAACCCTGTCGTTAAACAGCTCATAGGCGGCGATTAACTGCTCGTCAAAAGCAACCAACCTCAACCCCTCGCGACAAGCGATATAACAAGCGGCAAGCGCGTAATGCACCCTGTCAGAACAATCAACGCTCTGCGCTTGAGACTTTAATTCGCTCAAAGTCAAGCTCTGTGCTAATTCTTTGACTTTAGCAATAGAAACGTTTTTATTACTCATTTAAGCGGTTGCAACACAGAATAGTTCCCTTCGTCGCGGCGGTATACCACGTTTACGTCGCCGGTTTCGCCGTTTTTGAACATAAAGAAGTGATGCCCCAACATGTTCATTTGAAGGATTGCCTCATCGATGTTCATAGGTCTTAGTATGAACTCTTTGTGCTTGATTACCTGAAACTCCGGTTGTTCCTCAACCTCGTCATTGAAAGCATCGGCGAATGCCGCGCTGTGCAGACGTTTTTCAATCTTAGTCTTGTTTTTCCTAATCTGCCTGATAATACGGTCAATGCAAGAGTCTAACGCATCGTTTTTCTCAGCCGCCGTTTGCTCAGAACGGAATATAAGATTGTTGTGCTTCACGGTAAGCTCAAGGGTGACAATGTCTTTGGTTGAAGACAGAGTTATTTTTGCATCCCCTTCCGCGCCGAAAAATCGGTCTAACTTAGTCAGCTTGCGTTGAGCATACTCCTTGAAGTCGCTTGGTACCTGAATTTTTTTAGCCGTAATGTTTACATTCATTAATATAAAACCTCCATTTTTCTATACGTCTTAAACTGAGTATAGCATATTTGGGAAAAATATACAATAGCTTTGCGTTTTTTTCTAAAAAATTTTTCTTAAAAAACTATTGACAAGCAGGTATGATTTCTATTATAATGTAAAGTACACGTTGCATACAACATGTTGTATTGCGTGAAATGAGCTGTCATTTATGTGGGGGAGAAAACCAATGCTTACTAAAATCGAAAAAAGAGACGGGCGTTTCGTTCCGTTTAATATTGATAAAATCGCCAACGCGATTTATAAAGCGGCGCGTGCCGTAAACGGCTATGACTATGAAATAGCGCAGAGTCTCGCCGAGAAGGTGTGTGCGCGCGCCGATATAGGGGAAATCCCGACTGTTGAAGGGGTTCAAGACTTAGTAGAGAAGGTTTTGATGGATGAGGGTTATGCGGACATTTCAAAGGCATATATTCTCTATCGTGCCGAACGCACAAGGATTCGCGAGATGAAAAACAAACTTATGGAGGTGTATTACGATTTAACCTTCAAAATGGCGACCGATTGTGACATTAAGCGTGAAAACGCTAATATCGATGGCGACACGGCTATGGGTACCATGCTTAAATACGGCTCTGAGGGCGCGAAACAGTTTTATAAGTTGAGGGTGTTGCCCCCCGAATATTCAAAAGCGCATGAAGAGGGCGACATTCACATACACGACTTAGACTTTTTTGCCCTCACCACCACCTGTTGCCAAATAGACATTACGGCATTGTTCAAAGGGGGATTTTCAACCGGGCATGGTTATCTGCGCGAACCCAACAACATAGCAAGCTATTCGGCACTTGCCTGCATCGCTATACAATCCAACCAAAATGACCAACACGGTGGGCAGTCAATCCCCAACTTCGATTTCGCAATGGCGGACGGCGTTCGCAAAACCTATCGTCAAATTTATGAAAAAAACGTCCTACGTTCAATAGGGCTGTTTACCGATAACTATGAGCTGAACGAGTTAGATGAGCGACTAAAAGGCAAAATGAAGGAATTAGAAGAAAAAGGGCTAACCCCTAATCTTGAGGGCGATGTTCAATATTTGCTCGAAGAGAAGAAGTTTTTGAAAGAGTTTGTTGACGAGCCGGAAAAAATAGAGAAAATTCAAGAGTTTTCTAAAAAACTGTCTGTCAAAGAGACTAACCGCGCAACCTTTCAAGCTATGGAAGCGTTAGTCCACAATCTCAACACCATGAACAGCCGCGCAGGGGCGCAAACGCCTTTTTCATCAATAAATTACGGAACCGACACGTCACCCGAAGGGCAGATGGTGATTGAAAATATCCTACTCGCAAACGAGAGAGGTTTAGGCAACTCTGAAACGCCAATCTTCCCAATCCATATATTTAAAGTCAAAGACGGGATAAACTTCAACCCGGGCGACCCGAATTATTACCTGTTTAAGCTTGCCTGTCGCGTGTCGGCAAAGCGACTTTATCCTAACTTTTCTTTTATCGACACGCCGTTTAACATAAAATTCTACAAAGAGGGCGACCCCAACACTGAGGTAGCCTATATGGGTTGTCGAACTCGCGTGCTTTCCAACAACTATGACCCTGACAATGAGGTGGTGTCAGGCAGGGGCAACCTAAGCTTTACCTCAATCAATCTACCTAAACTTGGAATGAAAGCGAAACTTAAATCCGAAACCGATGGCATAAATGCAGTTGACTATTTTTTTGAAAGTCTTGAAAAAACGATGGATTTGATTATTGAACAGCTTGAACATCGCTTTAGAATTCAGGCAAACAAGACTGTGAAAAATTTCCCGTTTTTAATGGGACAAGGTGTTTGGTTAGGCTCGGACAAGCTAAAGCCCGATGACAAAATTGAAGAGGTCATCAAACACGGGACATTGTCAATGGGTTTTATCGGTCTTGCGGAATGTCTAATCGCTCTCATAGGAAAACATCATGGCGAAAGCAACGAAGCCCAAGAATTAGGTCTTAGGATAGTAGGTAGAATGAGAGAACGCATGGACAACGAGAGCAAGAAAAAGGGGTTGAACTTCTCACTGCTTGCCACCCCTGCTGAGGGGTTATCGGGGCGTTTTCTGCACAGCGACAAAGAAGTTTTCGGCAAAATTGAGGGGATAACCGACCGCAAATATTACACAAACTCGTTTCATATTCCCGTTTATTTCGGCATAACGGCGTATAAGAAAATCGCCGTAGAGGCCCCTTATCACGCTTTAACCAATGCAGGGCATATAAGTTATGTAGAGATGGACGGCGACCCACTTAACAATCTTGAGGCGTTTGAAAAAATTATCCGCTGTATGAAAGAGCACGGAATCGGTTACGGCTCAATTAACCACCCGATTGACCGCGACCCCGAATGTGGCTACACCGGTATAATACCCGACCGTTGCCCTAAATGCGGGAGAACCGAAGAAGAACACGCACCCTTTGAGCGAATCCGCCGCATCACAGGGTATCTTGTAGGAACGGTTGACCGTTTCAACAACGCAAAACGCGCCGAAGAGAAAGACAGGGTTAAACATCATTGAGAGTGGAGAGTAGAAAATTTGTTATGCTTGATGAGGGGTTCTCTTGTTTGGTTTGCGGTGCGAGGGTAGAGAAACTCGGTTATACGGCGCGAGACCACTGCCCGCATTGTCTGCATTCATTGCACGTTGATGTAAACCCGGGTGACAGGCAATCAGAGTGCGCAGGGGTTTTAGAACCCACGGGTGTTGAACTTAACAAAAAAGGACGACAGATTCTCTACCGCTGTAAAAAATGTGGCACAAAAAAGAAAAACATAACAGCACAAGACGATAACGAAGATTTAATTATAAAATTAATTGTAGAAAGGGCTTGGTCTTAAAAATGAAGATTAGTTTTTCAACGCTTGCCTGTCCCGATTTTTCATGGGCAGATATTTATTCAATGGCAAAGGACTTAGGGTTTCACGGAATTGAAGTCAGAGGTTTGGGGCAAGACATACACGCCGTAAACGCAAAACCATTCAGTGACACGAAAATCGCCGGAACTATTGCGACACTTAAGAGGTTGGGGTTGGAAATCCCATGTCTTTCGGCACAAAACTGCCTTAAATTTGAGCAGAAAAGACATTCCAACCACGAAGAAATCAAGAGTTATATTGAGCTTGCAAAAAAATTGAACACACCGTATATACGGCTGTTGGGAGACCTTGAGCCGGGCCCGTGTTCTGAGGTGTCCGACGATTTAGTCAAAGAAGCGTTGTCGGAGCTGTTGCCGTTTGCGCGTGAGGCGGGTGTTACCCTTCTTATCGAAACAAATGGCGTGTATGCTGATACAAAGAGGTTGCGCCGTCTCTTAGATGACGTGGACTCAGCGCAAGTCGGCGCGCTTTGGGACGTTCACCACCCATATCGTTATTTCAAAGAAAGCGGCAAACAAACAGTCGCCAACTTGGGCGCGCATATAAAATTTATCCATGTCAAAGACGGAATTATGGAAGGCGACACCCCGCGCTACCGCATGATGGGCGAGGGCGACCTTCCGCTTAAAGAGTTTTTCGATTCACTCACTGACATAAAATATGACGGCTATGTGTCGTTAGAATGGGTGAAACGTTGGGCAGGCGAATTAGAAGATGCAGGGATTGTCTTTCCCCATTTTGCAAAGTATATGCTGCCTTATGTCACCAAAAAGCCACACTTGTACCTCGACGACAGAGGGACAGGACACTACCCTTGGCCGAAGGAAACATTAATTGATGAGACATTCCCCGATGTTTTGGACAGGATTTGCGAAGAATTTCCCACACAATACGCCTTTAAATACACAGAGCTTGACTACACAAGAACCTACCCCGAATTTAGAGAAGATGTTGACAAATTTGCCGCCGCGCTTATTGCACTGGGGGTGAAGAAGGGCGACCACGTTGCGATTTGGGCGACAAACGTTCCTCAATGGTTTATCACATTTTGGGCGGCGACAAAAATCGGGGCAGTTTTAGTCACGGTGAACACCGCTTATAAAATCCACGAAATTGAGTATCTGCTTCACCAGTCTGACACCCATACGTTGGTGATGATTGAGGCGTTTAAAGATTTAAGTTATGCTGATATTATAAAGGAAATTTGCCCCGAGTTAAAAAATTCTAAACAGGGCGAATTACACTCGAAGAGGCTTCCGCGACTCAGAAATGTTGTCACTGTCGGGTTTTCGCTTGAAGGTGGCGTTACCTGGGAGCGCGCCAATGAAATGGGAAAAACCGTTGAGCCTAATTTAGTTGAGAAAATGCGCTCAAGAATGGATAAGCATGATGTTTGTAATATGCAGTACACAAGCGGCACTACCGGCTTTCCTAAGGGGGTAATGCTTACTCATTATAATGTTGTAAATAACGGCAAGGTAATCGGCGATTGCATGGATTTTTCAAACCACGACCATTTGATGATTCAAGTTCCGATGTTCCATTGTTTTGGCATGGTGTTGGGAATGACTGCATCTGTCACCCACGGCGCGACTATGACACCGATTACGGCTTTCTCACCCAAGAAAGGGCTTCATGCAATCAACGCCGAAAAAACGATTACCTCATTTCACGGTGTTCCCACCATGTTCATCGCTATGCTTGAACACGAGGACTTTCCCACCACAGATTTCTCGAATATCAGAACCGGAATAATGGCAGGCTCACCCTGCCCCGTCAAGGTGATGGAAGACGTTCTCAACAAGATGAACATGAGAGAAATTTGCATAACCTATGGTCAAACAGAGTCATCGCCCGCCATTACCATGAGCAGAACCACCGACTCAGTCGAGACAAGAGTTTCAACCGTTGGTGGACAGGTGTTTGGCGTTGAAGTAAAAATCGTTGAACCCGAAAGCAACAAAATACTGCCGCATGATACCGATGGCGAGCTTTGCGCGCGCGGCTATAACATCATGAAGGGTTATTATAAAATGGATGCGGCAACACAAGCGGCAATCGACGAGGACGGCTGGCTTCACACCGGAGACTTAGCACGTGAAACGCCCGATGGCAACTATAAAATCACAGGGCGCATAAAAGACATGATAATTCGCGGCGGAGAGAATATCTACCCCAAAGAAATTGAGGAATTTCTCTATACCCACGAAAAAGTAAAAGACGTTCAGGTTATTGGTGTGCCGGATAAGCAATACGGTGAAGAAATAATGGCGTGCATCGTTCTTAAAGACGGTGTCGCTTGCACCGAAGACGAAATCAAAGATGCCGTTCGCGCTAAAATGGCGAAGCATAAAGTCCCGCGCTATGTTTCATTTGTCAACGGCTTCCCCATGAACGCGGCAGGGAAGATTATGAAGTATAAAATGAGAGAAACGGCGGTGGAGGAGTTGGGACTGGCGGCAGTTGACAGTTGACAATTGAGAGTTGACAGTGATTGTGTCCGCTTACGCGGACGGGTTGTAGGGGACGGGCAGGTCCCGTCCCGATTTTGAAAAGTAATTTTTGCCGGGAAGTCAATAGGTTTTTGAAAAAAAGTCTTGCAAATTTAATCGGCTTATGTTATAATAAATTGTAGTAGATTGCAAAGTCTACGTAGACGATTAGAAACGTCAATTTTTTTTAGAACGGAGTGATTCTATGAAAAGGAAGATTGCGCTAACCCTCTGTATTGCGATTGTGTTAGCAACCGTGTTCCCTGTTGCCGCTTATGCCCGTGGCGGTCATGGGGGAGGACATCATGGCGGCGGACGAGCAAATGTGTGCGTTGCTCCCCGTTTCGCTTTATGCCCTATCGACAACTGTGAGGTCTATGGCCCACACACACATGACGGAAATTGGTATTGCAATCAGAGCGGTATCAACTGGAACAATTACGCGGTATGCGCAACGGATGGCTGCACCATTCTTGGACTGCACGAGCATGACGGGACTTGGTATCATTGCGCCAACTATCCGTATAGCGGCGGTGGGTTTTGCAGAAGACGCGCTCGTAATCGGTAGAAAAAATGCGAAATGAATCGGAGGTTTGCCGGACGATTCACCGTTATGCGAATACCGTCCGGCGAATCTGTTTTATGCGACTTACAAACCATAGCGATGTGGAGAATATATTTCAAGAGGAGTTTTAAAAAATGAAATTTAAAATGGTTCACAACAACATTAATGTGTCTAACCTTGAGAAAAGTTTAGAGTTTTATTCAAAGGCGTTGGGGCTGAAAGAAGCGCGGCGCAAAAACGGGGACGGCTTCACTTTGGTCTTTTTAAGCGATGGCGTGGGAAGTCATATTTTAGAGCTGACTTTTCTCGAGTCGCATCCTCAAAAATACGATTTGGGGGAAAATGAAATACACTTAGCTTTTGAAACCGATGATTTTGATGCCGCGTTCAATCACCACAAAGAAATGGACTGCATATGCTACGAAAACCCAACTATGGGAATCTATTTCATAGCAGACCCCGATGGGTATTGGTTGGAGATTGTGAGAGAGAAAACTCCCCTCAAATAACCGACATATATCGCTCTCCTGTGTCGGGTAGAATGACGACTATTGTTTTTCCCTTGTTTTCAGGGCGTTTTGCAATTTGGGTTGCCGCGTATGTTGCCGCGCCTGACGAAATGCCCACTAACAACCCCTCTGTTGATGAGAGGGCTTTCATGGTTTCAAACGCCTTTTCAGAGGGAACTTTGATAATCTCATCAATGAGTGCCGTATTCAACACCCCCGGAATAAACCCCGCGCCTATTCCCTGTATTTTGTGCGGGCCGGGAGCCTCTCCTGATAACACGGGCGACTCGGCGGGTTCAACGGCGACCACCTTTATATCGGGGTTTTTCTCTTTTAAGAAGCCACCCACCCCGGTGATTGTTCCCCCTGTCCCAACGCCGCTCACCAAGATATCGACTTTGCCATCGGTGTCTGCCCATATTTCAACTGCTGTGGTTTTGCGGTGAATTGCAGGGTTTGCGGGATTGTCAAACTGCCCCGGCATAAACGAGTTCGGGTTTTCACTCGCTAATTCTTCAGCCTTGGCAATCGCCCCTTTCATCCCCTTTGCCCCTTCAGTGAGAACAAGTTGCGCGCCTAACGCTTTGAGCAGGGCGCGCCTTTCAACGCTCATTGTTTCGGGCATGGTGAGAATAAGCTTATAACCTTTCGCCGCCGCAACGAAGGCTAAGCCAATACCCGTGTTTCCGCTGGTGGGTTCAATTATGATTGTGTCTTGATTGATTTTGCCTTTGCTTTCGGCATCGGTTATCATCGCGTACCCGATTCTGTCTTTAACGCTTCCCAATGGATTGAAGTATTCGAGTTTCGCAATGACATTCCCCAAAACTTCATTGACTCTCCCATAGTTTGACAGTTTAAGCAACGGCGTGTTCCCGATAAGCGCGGTTAAATTTTCAGCTATTTTAGACATAATTAAGACCTACCCTTTCTTTTTAATAACAAATTATAAAACATATACGAATTATATGTTTTAAATTATACACGACTCTAAAGCGTTTGTCAAGAGAAATTTAAAAAATTTTTATCTGCTGAGAATTGACAATTATTGAATTTAAATAAAACTACCCCCCCACAGTCCCTTTAAACAAAGGGGCTGTTTTGGTATAATTTAGGTTGATATAGCTATTTAAGGAGTATATATTGTGTTTTTTTGAAAAACTATTGAAAATTTTTCTGAATTATGTTATGATTAAGAAAAAGTATAATTAATAGAAAGGGCATGTTTAGAAATGAGCGAATTGCAAGTGGCAGAGTATAAGCGTTTTGATGACATAAAGCAAATTCGTAATGACGGGAGCGAATATTGGTCAGCGCGAGAGCTTTCGGCAGTGTTAGGTTATACTCAATGGCGCAATTTTATAAAAGTTACAGACAAAGCTATGATTGCCTGTAAAAACAGTGGGCATGAGGTTTTGCACGATTTTGCTGAGGTCAGCAAAATCGTAGAATCCGGTGTGGCAAAAAAGTCTGTTAAAGATTATCAACTATCCCGATATGCTTGTTACTTGATTGTTCAAAACGGCGACCCGCGTAAAGAAGTGATTGCGCTTGGACAGACATATTTTGCCATTCAGACATATCGGCAAGAAGTAAGAGACAGGTTCAAACAACTTGACGAGGACAGTCGGCGGCTTGTCGTTCGCGGCGATATAAAACAGTGGAACCAGTTGCTTGCTCAAGCGGCTTGTGATGCAGGCGTTATAACCGAAACAGAGTTTGCGATTTTTCAAAACGCAGGATATGTCGGGCTATATGGCGGTCTCGCGGTTGAAGATATTCATAAAAGAAAAGGTCTTGATGTCAGAGAAAAAATCCTTGATTTTATGGGAAGCACAGAGTTAATCGCCAATCTTTTTCGTATTTCGCAGACAGAAGAAAAACTAAAACGCGATAAAGTCAGCACAGCCGATGAAGCAAATAGGGCGCATAATGCGGTCGGCAACGAGGTCAGAGCCGCTATTAAGCGTGTTGGCGGCACAATGCCCGAGGATTTACCAACACCCGAAAAGAGCATTGCTCAAATTGAAAAAGAACAACTTGCAGAACTAAAACGAAGAGCAAATGTAAAGCCGCTTATGTTAGACGAATAACCCACCCACCAAAGAAAGGAGTGTTATATGGCAGAAGAAAAAATAAACTTTGATAGCATTGTGAAAGAAATATTAAGCAACTATTCAGACGAAACAACGGTGAAATTTATCAATACATTGTATGGCGAAAACATGCCACTT
>WRLV01000049.1 GCA_009777445.1 Oscillospiraceae bacterium
CTCAAAGAAAATGAGGAAGCCACGGCGAACCTTGTAAAAGCCATTGAACAAGGTAAGGCAGTAGATGTTTTGTCGTCACAAATTGAAAAACGGCAGTTTGAAAAGACTGACCTTGAAACGCAGATTGCCAAAGAGAAGTTGATTAACCCGGTTCTCACGTTCGATGAAGTAAAATTCTTTTTCGAGAAGTTCAAGCACGGCGACCTAAACAGTATGACCTACCGCATGACATTGATTGATACCTTCGTCAGCAGGATTTATTTGTACGACGGCGATGACGCGCGGCTCGAAATATTTTGCCACGCCAGCGAAAAGGGCATAAAAGTACCCATAGGCAAACCACAAAAAGGTTCGCCTATGGGACAAATGGTGGAGCATAGGGGGTTCGAACCCCTGACCTCTTGACTGCCAGTCAAACGCGCTCCCAACTGCGCTAATGCCCCCATACAGCATTATAGCACAGTATTTCCCTAATGTCAATATAGTTTTGAAAAATTTATTAAATTAGCTTCTGTTTATTTTATTTTAATTTATTTAATTCCCCTTGATTTTCTATAAGACGTGTGAAGAATTTCGTGGGCTTTATGACTTCCCGGCTCTCCCAAGAACTCATCGTATAGCTGTTTGATTTCAGGGCTTTCGTGGGATTTTCGGCTGACTTTGTTGCCTTCGTCTAACGTGTAGAGTGCTTTTGCGCGTTCGGCTTTTATGTCGGTGAAATTGCGAGTGTCTGACGGGACGAAAATTTGTCCGCCGCCATTGACACAACCGCCCGGGCAAGCCATTACCTCAACAAAGTGTAAGTCCGACTCCCCTTTCTTGATTTCATCGCATATTTTCTTTGCGTTTGCCAACCCACTTGCAACGGCAACTTTAACTTTTGTTCCACCAACATCATATTCGGCATACTTTATGCCTTTAGTACCCCTGACTTCTTTAAATTCAACGGGACTGTCTTTGCTTTCTCCTGTTAACTTCCAGACGGCGGTTCTCAGTGCGGCTTCCATAACGCCGCCGGTTGCCCCGAAAATTACTGCGGCACCCGTCCCGCTCCCTATCGGGGAATCGAAAACACATTCCTCTAACTCTGCAAAACGAATCCCGGCTTTGTCGAGCATCTTCGCTAACTCACGGGTAGTAATCGAAATGTCCATGTCGGGGTATTCCCCTTGCCCTTTTTGGTCAAGTCTCGAAATCTCAAACTTCTTTGCGACACAAGGCATAACCGAAACACTGACTATTTTGGACGGCTCAACGTTCATTTTTTTCGCCCAATAGGTTTTTATGGTTGCGCCCGTCATTTGTTGCGGTGATTTGCAACTTGACAAATTTGGAATTAATTCGGGATAATATGCCTCGCAATATCTCACCCACCCGGGCGAACAAGACGTAATCATCGGCAGCACGCCTTTATTCTGCACGCGCTGTAGAAGCTCGGTTGCCTCTTCCATAACAGTAAGGTCTGCCCCGAAATTTGTGTCAAATACCGCTTTAAAGCCAAGTTGGCGGAGAGCCGCCGCTAATTTTCCCTGCACAGGCGTTCCCATGGGAAAACCGAATGCCTCTCCTATTGAAGCGCGCACTGCCGGCGCGGTTTGAACTACTACGACTTTTTCCGGGTCGCCCAAAGCCGCCCAGACTTCTTTGGTATTGTCTTTTTCAGACAACGCCCCTGTCGGGCAGACGTTAATGCACTGACCGCAACTGACACAAGCACTCTCGGCGAGGTCCATGTCAAACGCACAGCCGATGTTAGTGCGAAAACCGCGGTCGTTCGCGCCAATCACCCCAACCCCTTGAGTAACGCCGCACTCGGCAACACAACGGCGACAATTAATGCACTTGTTATTGTCGCGGTACATGTGAAGCGCGCTGTCATCTATTTCGTATTGGTTACGTGCGCCCTCAAATCTTTCATCGTCGTCAACCCCTAAACTGCGACACAAATCTTGAAAATCGCACTTGCCGCTTCTGTCGCAAGACAGACATTTTTTGTCGTGGTCTGACAAGAGAAGCTCTAAAGTCGTCTTTCTGCTTTCAAGAACGTTGGGCGAATGGGTTAAAAACTCTCGCCCCTCATCGGCTTTTGAAACAGGATACACGCAAGATGCCAAAAGTTTGCCCGTGCCTTTTGACTCTACCACGCATATGCGACATGCCCCTATTTCATTTGTCCCTTTAAGCCAACACAGAGTCGGGATTCTAATTCCCTTTGCTCTCGCCGCTTCAAGAACTGTTGTTCCCTCGGCAACAGCACATTCCATGCCGTTAATTTTAATGTTTACCATGTTTTTAATGCCCTTTCTATCATAAATCTGCCATTGCCGGCTATATTTGAACTATTGCGCCCGGTTTGCATTTATCTACGCACGCGCCGCATTTTATGCACTTTTCTTGGTTGATTACGTGCTTTTCTTTGAGTTTACCCTCAATCGCGTTGGTCGGGCAAACTCTTGCGCAAAGGGTGCAACCTATGCACTTTTCGGGGATAATCACGTATTGCAACAGCTCCTTGCAGATTTTAGCGGAGCATTTCTTTTCGGTGACGTGTTCAATAAATTCTTGGCGGAAGAAGTTGAGATTTGATAATACCGGGTTTGGAGCGGTTTGCCCTAATCCGCAAAGAGAATTGTCTTTGATGTAATGGCAAAGCTTTTCCATTTCATCGATATCAGAAGGGCTTCCTTTTCCTTTTGTAATGTTGTCCAACATTTCATAAAGCCGCTTAGTCCCGACACGACAAGGGACACACTTTCCGCAAGACTCGTCAACAGTGAACTCAAGAAAGAACTTTGCAATATCCACCATGCAGTTATCTTCGTCCATGACAATCAGACCGCCCGAACCCATCATAGAGCCTATTTTAATAAGATTGTCATAATCAATTTCAATGTCAAGGTGTTCCACCGGTATACAACCGCCCGATGGCCCCCCTGTTTGAGCCGCTTTGAATTTCTTTCCGCCCGGAATACCGCCGCCGATTTCAAATACTACCTCGCGCAAGGTTGTCCCCATCGGAACTTCAACTAATCCCGTGTTCTTGATTTTTCCGCCCAACGCGAAAACTTTTGTGCCTTTTGAGTTTTCGGTACCCATTGAAGAAAACCATTCGGCTCCCCTTAAGATGATTTGAGGTATATTCGCATAGGTTTCAACGTTGTTGAGCACAGTCGGCATACCCCAAAGCCCTTTTTCAGCAGGAAATGGCGGTCGTGGTCGCGGCTCGCCCCTCTCTCCTTCAATTGATGCCATGAGGGCGGTTTCCTCGCCGCAAACAAACGCGCCTGCCCCCAACCTTATTTCAAGGTCGAAGTTAAAGCCCGAGTCGAATATATTTTTTCCCAAAAGCCCGTAATCACGCGCTTGTTCAATAGCAATCTGCAATCTTTTCACCGCTATCGGATATTCCGCGCGCACATAGACAAAACCGCGGTCAGCCCCGACTGCATACCCGGCTATTGCCATTGCTTCAACTAAAGCGTGTGGGTCTCCTTCAAGCACAGAACGGTCCATAAACGCCCCCGGGTCTCCCTCATCGGCGTTACAGCAGACGTATTTTTGTTTCGCGTCAGGCACTAACCTTCTCGCCAAATCCCATTTACGCCCTGTGGGGAATCCGCCGCCGCCGCGCCCACGCAGCCCCGAATCAATAATAACTTTTATGACTTCTTCGGGCTTCATTTCTGTCACCACCTGCCCCAAAGCCTGATAGCCGTCAACGGCTATGTACTCATCAATTTCCTCGGGGTTGATTACACCGCAGTTACGCAACGCAACACGCAACTGTTTTTTATAGAAACCTGTGTCATTAAGCGACTTTACGCCTTCATCGCTGACTGTTTCGTGATATAAAAGGCGTTCTACCACTCTTCCTTTAAGAAGGTGTTCACTGACTATTTCAGCAACATCAGACTCTTTAACCTCAGAATAAAAACTACCCTCGGGATAGATTACGATTATCGGCCCTAACGCGCAAAGCCCGAAACACCCGGTAAGAGTAACGCCAACCTCTTTTTCTAAGCCGTTTTTCTTGAGCTGTTCTTTTACAGCATCAGCAACGGCATTACAACCGGAAGAAACGCAACCCGTTCCGGCGCAGACCAAAACATGTGAACGAAACATATATTAATTCTCCTTATTGCTATATATCGTTATTTAACCAAATCCGACTCATTAATGGTATATTCGGTTATCGGGTTTCCTCCGGCAAGGTGTTTTTCAACAACCTCGGCGGCTTTATTTTCATCCATATTAATATAGGTGACTTTTTCTTTTCCCGGTTCATGTACCTCGACAATGGGTTCATATCGACAAAGCCCGATACAGCCCGTTTGCGTTACGGTGACACCGGTGAGGTTTTTCTCATTAACAAGTGCCGCCATTTTTTGGAGAACAGGGCGCGCCCCTGCTGCAATTCCGCAGGTTGCCATTCCGACAACCACACGAATATTCCCCTCGTTCTCGGCTCTCATGTCAACCTGACCCTTCATCTTTTCTTTAATCGCTTTAAGCTCTGCTAAACTCTTCATATTCTTAAATCTGCCCTTTCTTTATAAAATTTGCCCTTTGTTAACCGCATTTGTATTTTCCCCCAAATAATCGCGTATATACTGTGCGACATCGGGGGTGTCTAACGGAACCCCGTCAAGAATTTCTTTCATTTCAAGCGTTGAAAGACTAAACCCCTCACCGTCTATTTGATAGTTATAAATAAAGTCTATGTGCGTATTATAAACCATCAAGGTTTCAATCGTGGCGCAGATGTCACCTAAAGGCATTCGGTCTATGCTTGAGAGTATGTATTTCGCCTTAACGCATGTCCCCTCCCCCTGCTTCGATGTAATTTCAAAGGAGCCGCCGGTCATTTCGGCAGACATTTTGAAAAGGGATACACCCAATCCCACCTCACGGGTGGTGCGAGTGGTGAAAAAGGGGTCGGTAACGCGCATAAGCTCTCGCTCACCCATACCGGTGCCGTTATCTTTTATGATGACCGTCAAAAAGTCTTGAAGTGTGTTGATTTCCACTTCAATTTCGATTAGTGATGCCTTTGCTTTCACGCTGTTTTGCGCGATGTCAAGCACGTTAAGCGATATTTCTGTCATAGCGAATATTTTGCTAAAATATCGTCAATCTCCTTATCGGTGCCTTCAAGCTTTCCGTAGACATCATCGTTTATCATCATAACGGGAGCCAAGCCGCAAGCCCCGATACAGCGGCAATCTTCAATCGAAAACAGCCCATCGGACGTTACGCCGCCTGTGTTAAGCCCCAATTTTGACTTGATTTTGTCTAAAATATCCCCTGCACCTTTAACATAGCAAGCCGTACCCATGCAGACCGCTATTTTATACTTGCCTTTGGGATTAAGCGAAAATTGGGAATAAAAAGTGACCACGCCATAAATTTTTTCAAGGGGAATGTCTAATTCTTCTGATATAATCCTCTGAACTTCGATGGGCAAATAGCCATACAAACCCTGTGCCTCTTGCAAAATCCTCATCAGAGAGCCGTCCTCTCCTTTGAGCGCGCTTATGGTTTCTAAGAGCTTTTTTTCCTGCGCGGCAGTCCCCTTAAAAGGAACCGCGCTTGTTTTTAAAGCCATACAATATCCTCCTTATCCATACTTTAAAAAGCTAACTTTTCCATTATAACATAAATATGCGCAAAGCGCAAGCGAATTTATTCGTAAATTTTTTTGTTTTTGTTAAGTTTTTTTGATTGCCGACAAGTCAAGAGGATAAATATATATATCAACTATCAACTCTCAATTGTCAACTGTCAACTGTCCCGACTCTGTCTCTCCACAACCGCAACTCTCTTCTCTATTCTTCGTCTTTTACGTTCTTCTCTCTTTTCAGCGTTGCCGTCTAAAATCAGATAGAAGGTTGGCAGGGCGAACAGTGCCAACAATACCGATGCCGTCAAGCCGCCTATAACGGTAATCCCCAATCCTTGCATCATATCCGCGCCTTCCCCTATGCCCAAAGAGAGTGGAACCATTGACAATATAGTCGTAATCGTGGTCATGAGTATGGGTCTTAGCCTTGTTTTGCCGGTTTTTACCAACGCTGATTTTAAGTTCATGCTCTTTCGATATTGGTTTGCGGTGTCAACAAATAAAATCCCGTTGTTAACAACCACACCGACGAGAATGAGAAATCCGAGCATCGACACCATGCTGACTGACGTTCCCGAAAGAAACATAAATGTAAACGAGCCAATCGCCGCAAACGGAATACACAACATAACCATGAGAGAATAGCGAATAGACTCAAATTGAACCGCCATTATCATAAATACCAACAACACGGTGGTTAAAACAGCCATTCCCATAGCCGCTAACTCTTCTGTCTCCATTTCTTCTTCCATTCCTTGACCTGTTGATACTCCTTGGGGGAATGTCAACTGCTCGACTTGCAGGCTTATTTCGGCGGGAGCCGTATAGATTGCTTCCTTTCTTGGTGTTCCGGTAACAGTCACAGCATATTCACCTTCTTCTCTCATAATAGATTGCGGTGAATCGGTAAAACGTATAGTGGCAACCTCGTTAAGCGGAACAATCCCACCAACAGACGAAACAACATTCATGTTTTCAATGTCGCTTATGGTTTCATATTTGCCTTTCGGATATTGAACCCATATCGAATACTTTCTCTCATCCGGCGAGCCGCCGGTGGCAGCCGACGAGCCGCCAATGGCATCCGGCGAGCCATCGGAAGCCGGCGATTTAACCCTAACGTTTTTCGCCGCTTCGTTACCGTTTAACGCCATATAAACGCTTGCCGTAACCAACTGAGGGGTTAGATTTTTCGATGCCGCCAACAATGGGTCGACTACTATTTCGGCTTGCGGGTCAGCGCGGTCTATGTTTGAAGAAGCGCGGATAATGTCGGGATGCTCCTCCATAAGTGCGACTACCATATCGGCGGCTTCTTTCACTCGCTCAAAGTCATCGCCCAACAATAAAATGTCGAACGTGTCGGAAGAAGCGGCACCACCCATTCCCATATCCGAACCGATTGCTATATTTATATCACAGTCGGTTATGTAACGTGTTTCATTTCGCCACTCCTCAATTATGTCATCAGTATTCATAACTCTTTCTTTTTTTAAGTATGCTGTCAGTGACGTTCCCGTAGGGCCTATAGAAAACATTGCTGCGCCCCCGGTTGACAGCACATATCTGTCTACGTCCGGGTGTGTGGCAACCATTTCTTCAAGAACGCTTAAAATTTTATCCTGGTTTTCTATTTTCAAGCCTGGTTTTGTTTCAATTGACAAATCAATAATCCCGGTGTCAGAAGAAGGCATCATCTCAAAGTTCAAAAAGCCGGCAAGAAAAACTGACAGCGTGAGAAAGGCAGCGACAATTCCCACAACAGTTTTTTTCTTCGGTAACATCTTCTTTATAGTAAACGCATAACCCAACTCTAACTTTCTAAAGAGCTTTGCAAATGGCGTTTTGGTTTTTTCGATTGGCTTGAAGCGCGCGAAGAAAAGTGGAACCAACGTAATCGCCGAGAAAAGGGAGGCTACTATAGCAAAGATTATAGCGAATCCCAACGGTCTGAACAACTGCCCGGACATTCCACTCATAACAGACAAGGGGAGAAACGCCGCCGCTGTAGTAAGGGTTGATGCCACGAGTGAGAGTATTACAAACTTTGTCCCCTTCACGGCGGACTGGTCAAATGCTGTTATAACATCGCTGAATTTCTCGCTCTTTTGTGAGCGAAAACAGCTGTCAATAACTACCACGGCATTGTCCACCACCATGCCCACGCCCAAAACAAGCCCGCTCATTGACACGATGTTAAGGCTAAAGCCCATAAAATTCATAAAAATGAAGGTGATTAACAGCGACACGGGCATAGAACTGCCCACAATAAACGATGCACGAAAGTCGCCGAAAAACAAAAACAAGACAAGCATAGACAAAGCGATTGCCAAAAGCATGGTCTGCGTAACAGACGATAAGGCAGAAGAAATTCTATTGCTCGCATCATAGACGACTTCTATATTTAAGTCCGGATTGTCTGCTTTGAGCGTTTCCAAAACCTTTTCCATGTCCGACGACACTCTGTCCGCACTGGCGGTTTGCCTTTTTTGAAGCCCTAAACTTATATTGTCCGCGCCGTTATAACGGCTGATTGAATCGGCATTTTTAGAAGAAATATAGACCTCTGCCACATCTGACAGGCGAATAGTTTCCCCACCTCTTAGCGTTATGGGAATATTTCTCATCTCGTTTAAATCTTCATACACCACCTCGGTTCTCACCGCAAGGTCTGAGTCGCCGTAACCTGCTGTCCCCAACGGCGCGGAATAATCCACGTTCGTCACTGCCGCCACGATATTTTGCATAGAAAGCCCGTGCTGTGACAGCATATCTTCTTTTACCTCAACGCGGATATAGTCTTCAACCCCACCTGAAATACTCACGTTTGAAACAGATGATAACTTTCTTATATGAGGCACTACCTCATCCTCAACATAAAGCAAAAGGTCGTCTCTTGTTTCAGACGTTACCGATAACCGCATAGTGGGCATAGAGTTGATGTCAAGTTGCATTACCACAGGCGTTCGCGCCTCACTCGGGAGGGTGTTAACCAACCCGTCAAGAGCCGTTTTAACGTCAGAATGTACGATGTCAATATTAACATCATACTGGCATAAGACAATAACTAACGAAAAGTTTTCCATCGAATTTGACGTTATTCTTCTAACGCCGCTTATTGCCCCAACGGCAGACTCAATTTCTCTCGTCACTAATTTCTCAACGTCTTCGGGCCCTGCGTTTGGGTAAACGGTATATACAATAACCATAGGATATTCTAATTCCGGTGTCAGCTCTTGCGGCATATCATTCAATGCCGTTGCCCCGAAAATTATAATCGCGGCAATAAATATAACCGCCGACACCGGGCGTTTAACGATAATTTCTGTTAATTTACTCATTTTCTCTCCATGTTCGCGTTTTTATTTTTTCTTATTCACTCATTGTTACCTTCGATTTATTAGCATTATTTTTGATATATAAATGTATCGAATTGAGTTTGGGTTGCTTTAAAAGGCTTCTTATAGTATCTATTGCTGTATTTTCTTCCATATCTTCCCTTGTATCGTAATGAATAGCAACAGAATAGCCATTTTTCATTTTTTTAGCATAAGGGTTTCTGCGCGCAACACCTTTTAATTCATAATTTTCTTTCATATTTTCAGATATTCCTTTCTATATAAGCGTGCTTTAGGGAATTTATTTTCAAACCATTACCTTTAATTCTCGTATTTTTTGCGTTCATGAGCCGTTGCTTTTCTTGCGGAAATTATACGGGTAACCGCATCGCTTTCTCTGTAACAATGGCAAACCATGAGCAATTTTGAACTTTCGCTATAACCCAAAAGAACGAAGCGTTCTTCCTCATTTGAATGTTCTTCATCATCATAAATTTGTGCACGTTCATCTCCAAACGCCGTTGTTGCTTCCCAAAATGTTATTCCATGCTTTTTTTCATTTATTTTAGACTTTTTTTCGTCCCAATCAAAAAGCATATCCAAAAACTCAATCAAAAACAATCCCCCCTTTTTATAACTGTCAATTGTCAATTGTCAATTGTCAACTGTCAATTATCTCCACTCCGTCTTCAAGCCGCGCGCTCCAGGTTTTGATTATTTTGTCGGTTGGTTCGATGCCTGATAAGATTTGAATGTTTTCGCGGTCAAATATGCCGGTTTCGACTAAAACTTTTTTGGCAACGTTGCCTTCGGCTATGAATAAAAACGGAACGCCATTGTCATATTTAATCACGCTTAAAGGAACAACCGTGGTGTTCAATGCCCTTTGTGCGTTGGCAAAAACCCTCACTGTCGCGCCGTTATACAGCCCTGCAGGTGGATTTGAAACAGTTGCTTTTATTACAAACAGCCCGTTTGAGTCAACCTTGGTTGCTATTTCGGTTATTACACCCTCGCTGTCAACCCCGTCACTGTGTACAGTTACTTTATCCCCTAACACTGTGTGAGTATAAGCACTTTTTGGGATTTTAAACGCCACTGTCATGCTGTCTTTATCAGAGATTGTAAACGCCGCAACTTGTGGTGACACCATGTTGAACAACTCGATATTACGCGCTTCTACCAATCCTCTTATAGGCGATGAAACAGAGAACTTTTCAAGGTCATCAGCCAATTTTTGAATGGCGATTTGCTGGTCTTCAAAGTTTGTGTTGAGCCTTGCCATCTCTACCTGCGCCTCAATGCTCACACGTTGTTGGTTTGTCATTATTACGGCTGTGTCATAACCGTCTTTTGCTTTATCGAGGTTATTTTTAGCGTTTTCAATCCCCAATTCCGATGATTGTACGGCGATTTTTGCCTGTTCAATGTTTAATTCAGATTGGGCTGAGGCGTTCTGCGCTTGACGTTCCCCTAACTCTGAAAGTGCCGCCGCGTTTTTTGCCTGTTCAATCCCTAATTCAGCCGCTTCTACGGCATTTTGAGCGGTTTTAACCCCCGCATCTGATAAAGAAGCGGAAATTCTCGCCTGTTCAACCCCGAGCTTAGCCGCTTCAAGACCGTTTTGAGCTTGCTCAATCCCTCGCTCAGCCGCTTGCACATTAAACTCAGCCAATTTCAAAGCGTTAGTCAACGAGTCTTGAAGCTGTCCGAACGATGCTCCAACAGGGGCACCGAACGCAAGAAGGTTATCCCATTGAACTTGTGTTGAGCGTAAATCTATAGTTGCCATTTGTAATGCCATTTGCGCATTCTCAAGGATTTTCTCGGCATTGTCTTGTGCTTTTAAAGCGTTTTCAACCATAATATTCGCTGTTTCTTTTGCATTGTTAAGCGTGGTTTGTGCGTTCTCGGCGGCGATGTCGGCATTCTTTTCGGATATTAGCGCGCCGTCAAGCGCGATGTTGGCGTTACTGCCCGATATTATGGCATTTTCTTGTGCTATTTGGGCATTAGAACTTGCAATGACAGCTGCTTCAACGCCCACATCGGCGTTATTTTTCGTCAACATAGCGGCATCTAACGCGGCTTGCGCATTGTCAATTGAACTTGATGCGCTCTTGACGTTAATGTCGTGCCCGTGTTCAATGTTGTAGACAAAAGAGTCAAGATTTGTTTCGGCAATGGCAAGGTTTTGCTCTGCTTTCGCTTGCGCTGACGTTACTGCCGCGCGAGTTTGCGCTAACGCGCTTCGCACAGCCTCGGAGTCTATTTCAAACAAGACATCACCAGCTTCAACCATGTCGCCCACACTAAAATTAATCGAGACAATCTCTCCCGAAACTTTAGGATAGACTATAACTTCGTGATTAGGTTCAACGACTCCTATGTATTCACTTACAACGACAATGTCACCGACATGACTTGTCATGGTTTCAACAGAAACAGCTCTGTTCACTTCCTCAACTTCGCCCACGGTCGGCTCTCCATTATCAGCGGTGGCAGCAACAAAAATTGTCCCCGCTATAATGGCAACGGCAATTGTTAAAGCTAAGATTTTAATTTTATTATTTTTCTTCTTAGAATTGTTTGACATTTTAAATAGTTCTCCTTTTATAAAATTTGAATAAACAATGTTCGGGTGAAATTGTGGTTTTTTTCAGCAATCATGGTTGGCTTCTTATTGTGCCAAATACTATTTTAGCACATTTACAATCAAAAGTCAAGAAATAAATTTAGAACTAACACGGCAAAAGCATTTACTTTTTCCACTTAGTTGAATTGGAATGTTCTGCGCAAAACGGCTTTGCCGCTTTTGAAAAACGCTGATGTCGGTAAAAAGCAGAGCATAAAGCGTAAAATGTTTATGGTGGCTCTTGATACTTCTGTCCTTGAAAAAATTGTTCTTAATAAGTAAATGCTTTTGCCGTGATAAATGGACTTTTTATATTGACAGTTCTCGACAGATATGTTATACTATCTTTATTATGAATTTTAAACTTGATATAGGTGCCTGGAACGGCGTTTTCGCTGTGCCATTGTCGGTGGTGGATAACTACATAAAACTTGCAAGCGGTAATGCTGTTAAGGTGTTGCTTTGTTTTTTGCGCCACGGCGGCGAAACTTTGTCTTTATCTGAAGTTTCAAATAAGATTGGAATGTCTGAGAGCGATGTTGAAGATGCTCTTAATTTTTGGGCCCGCGCAGGGCTTCTCAGCAACAACGACGGGCGACTCACCCCGAACTCACAGCCGCAGGTCAGCGATTTGAACAGAGCCGACACTTCCCCCACAACGCCCACCTCGTACAACTCGCCAAACTCGTCGCTGAAAAAAGTTGAGCTTGATTTAACCCGTGAGCCTCAATTCATGCCCAAAGAGATTGTCGCAGCCATTATGAGCGATGCAAAAATCGACTATCTGTTTAAAGAGTGTGAACGCTTATTCGGCAGACCGCTCAAACCAATTGAACGGCAGATGTTAATGGTGATTATTGAAGATGCAGGGTTGGCGGTTGAATGTACCCTTATGTTGGTGGAACACTGTTGCTCGATTGGAAAAGGCACTCCTGCCTATATCAAGAAAGTCGCCCTTAGTTGGGTTGAGAAAGAAATTAACAACGTCACGGCGGCAGAGTACGAAATTAAAGCTATGAAGGCTTATTTAAGCGTTGAAAACGAGCTGAAACGGCTTTTTGAAATCAACAGCGCGTTATCCAAAACCCAAAAAGGCTATATCACAAAATGGACAGGCACTTTTGATTTTTCACTCGAAATGATTGATGCGGCATATCAGCGAACACTCGACAACACAGGCAAGGCGGCTTTTCCTTATATGGACAAGATTTTGTCAGACTGGCGCGAAAAAGGATACACCTGCCTTGAAGATTTACAAAAAATAAAGAAACCGAAACTTGATGAAAAAACATCTTCATTTGACGTTGACGAAATATATATGGCAGAGCTTCAAAAATACAAGAAGTAAAGAGGTGCTGTGAGAATGGGATTCAGAAAAACTTTTTATATACAAGCGCGAGAGCAAATCAAAGCGCGAAAAACAGCGGCAGAAAACCTGTTGGCAAAAAGAAACCAAGAGATAACGGAAAAATATCCCGAGTTCGGCGCGCTGTTGCCTGAGCTTGCAGGGACAATCAAAGAACTGATGGACGTTATTTTCGCGGGAAAAGCCGATGTAACTCAAAAAGTCAAAGCGATTGAAGAAAAGAATGCGGCGATTAGAGTGAGAATCGAAGAAATACTTACCGAAGGAAGATTTCCCCAAAACTATCTCAGAGATGTCAACACCTGCCCTAAGTGCTTAGATAACGGTGTATACGGTGACAGGTATTGCGACTGTTTTTATGAAATTGTTAAGAACCTCGCTGCTAACGAGCTTAACAAAAGCTCACCGTTAAGACTGTCTTCTTTTGAGGCATTTGACTTAGAGCTATATCCTGACAAAAACGATGACAACACGGGGCAAAACATGAGACAATCCATGAGCCATAACTTTAATTTCTGTAAGCAATACGCTGATGACTTTCATCTGCCGCATAACGGAATATTAATGTGCGGCGGCACGGGTTTAGGGAAAACCCATCTATCCCTCGCCATTGCGGGAGTTGTGTTAGACAAGGGCTATGGCGTGATTTACGGCTCTACCCCCGATTTGTTGCGAAAAATCGAAAAAGAGCATTTTTACGGCGAGAACGAGACCGACACACTTGAGCTTTTAGAAGAAGCGGATTTGCTTGTTCTTGACGATTTGGGGGCAGAATTTGATAGCGGTTTTTACACCGCCACGCTGTATAACTTAGTCAACAGTAGAATGAATCGTGGAACACCAACCATAATAAACACTAACTTAGACTTTAAAACCCTCAAAACAAGATACAACGACCGCATAATGTCAAGGCTTATGACCTCAAAAGTTCTGCTGTTTTTTGGTAGAGACATAAGAATTTTGACTAAATTTTAAATAACTGTTGCTTTTTCATCTGAAATATAATATAATAAATATTCAGAGTTTAATTATTGAATAGATTGAATAGTGAGAGGAATATGCCGCTATGGAGAATAAGCTCAGCCTTTATGGGTTTAACAACCTTACTAAAGCGTTAAGCTTTAATATATACGATGTGTGTTATGCTAAGACACAAAGAGAACAACGTGATTATATCGCGTATATTGATGCGCAATATAACTCCGAACGTTTGACGGGTATACTTACTAACCTTACCGATATGATTGGGGCAAAGGTGCTTAATATTTCACGGGCTGACTACGAACCACGTGGCGCGAGTGTCACTGTTCTTATCGCCGAGGAGTCGATGGTTGAAAAATTGTCTGACGAAACAATTGTCGCCCATCTTGACAAGAGCCATGTAACAGTTCACACCTATCCCGAATATCACCCCGAAAACTGCATTGCCACCTTCCGCGTGGATATTGATGTTGCCACCTGCGGCGCGATTACTCCGCTTTCAACGTTAGACTATCTTATCGGCAGTTTTGATTCCGACATAATAACAATGGACTATCGAATAAGAGGGTTCACTCGCGACATACGGGGTGCGAAACTCTTCAGCGACCATAAAATGACCAGTATTCAAGATTACCTTGATTCTGCAACCATGAAACGTTATGATGCCGTTGATATGAATATATATCAAGCCAACATCTTCCACACAAAAATGCTCATCAAAGAAATTGAGCTTCAAAATTACCTCTTCAACACCGATGTCTATGAACTACCCCCCAAAACAAGATTAGACATAACCAACAGTCTCAGACAAGAAATGATTGAAATTTATTCAGGGAATAACATTTATTGATTATGGGTTTTAAATTAAATCAGGAAAAAGCCCCCATAAAAGAGGGGCTTGAGGAATTTTTGTTACGAAGGATTGTCCCGTTCGATGTTCCGGGGCATAAGCGTGGACGTTCAAATTCAGAGCTTACCGAGTTTTTGGGTAAACGTTGCATGGAACGTGATGTTAACTCGATGAAACCGCTTGATAATTTATGTCACCCCGTTTCGATTATTGCCGAAGCCGAATGTTTAGCCGCTGATGCTTTCGGGGCGGCGGCGGCATTTTTCATGGTTGGAGGAACCACTTCGTCAGTTCAAGCAATGATTATGTCCGCCACCAAGCGAGGGGATAAGCTCATTCTGCCGCGCAACGTTCACAGAAGTGTTATAAACTCCCTTGTGCTAAACGGTGCCGTCCCCGTATATGTCAACCCATCGGTAGACAGCCGATTAGGCATTTCGTTATGCCCTTCACTCACTGATTTTGAAAAGGCGATTGTTGAAAATTCCGACGCTAAAGCCGTGCTGTTGAACAATCCCACATATTACGGAATTTGCCCCGACATTAAAAACATAACAAAAATCGCCCACAAACACGGCATGAAAGTTTTAGCGGACGAGGCACACGGAACGCATTTTTATTTCAGCGACTCACTTCCGACAAGCGCGATGGCGGCAGGGGCGGACATGGCGGCGGTCAGTATGCATAAATCTGGCGGTTCGCTTACCCAAAGCTCATTTTTATTGGTCGGCAACGCCGTGAATGAAAACTACGTTCGTCAAATAATAAACCTAACTCAAACCACATCTGGCAACTATCTTTTGCTTTCTTCTTTAGACTTAGCCCGTAAAAAATTAGCACTTGAAGGCAGTGAAATTTTCAAAAAAATAATAGAGCTTGCCACTTATGCGCGCGGCGAAATTAATCAAATTGGCGACTATTACGCCTATTCTGATGAAATAATAAACGGTGAGACGATTTATGATTTTGACATTACGAAATTAGCGGTTCACACAATGGCTGTGGGATTGGCAGGCATCGAGGTTTATGAACTCTTGCGTGATGACTACGACATTCAGCTTGAGTTCGGCGATTTCGGCAATATCTTAGCATATATTTCAGTCGGCGACCGCTTGCAAGACTTAGAGCGTTTAGTCGGAGCTTTGTCTGAAATAAGAAGGCGTTTCAAAAAAAGCACAATCGGCATGTTCAGCCACGAATATATAGACCCAAAAGTAATTACCACCCCTCAAAAAGCGTTTTACTCCGCGAAAAAGTCACTGCCGCTAAAAGAAGCGACAGGAAAAATTTCAGGTGAATTTGTAATGTGTTACCCCCCCGGAATCCCAATTTTAGCTCCGGGAGAACTCATCACGAGGGAAATAACCGACTATATAACCTACGCCCGCGAAAAAGGATGCTCACTCACAGGGGCGCAGGATATGAAAACTGAGAGATTGATGACAGTTGACGACAGTTGACAGTTGACAATTGAGAGTTGACAGTTGACGAACAATTGACAATGTACAATTGACAATTGACAATTATTGAGTCCGCTTGCGCGGACGGGAGAGAAAAAATCATGCACACTTTATCAGCCAAGCTAACTTTTCATATTTCGCACGCCGCTTCCCTTAAGGACAAGCGGCAGGTTTGTCGTAGCCTTGTTGACAAAACGCGGCGGCGGTTCAATGTGTCGGTCGCAGAAGTTGACACGCAAGACGTTCACCGTACGCTGACACTTGGAGTGAGTCTGTATAACCACCCGTGTAAATGTCAATAATCTCCATAAGAAAAAAATAAATGGAGGTTAATGCAATGAGAACAACAAATAATATTCAAACAGAACAA
>WRLV01000050.1 GCA_009777445.1 Oscillospiraceae bacterium
TTTAGGTCCATTCTGACAAATTTTCCGTTTATGCCATCGGGAAGAAGTTCAGAGCTTTTGATTACTATTTTTGTGATTGATGATAGGTTGAGCAAGTGCATTAACATGAACTTCAGCAAGTCGTCATGCTCGGTGAAGGTTTTTTTGAATACGATGTCGAGTTTTAGTTTTATTATGTTGGGCATGGGTTTATCCTCCTTATGTATTGTGTGTTTTTATTAATTATATCACATTTTAAAACAAACTTCAATATTTTTTTTTAAAAACAGGCGAACACTTTTCAAGTGTTCGCCCTTATAACTATCAACTCTCAATTGTCAACTGTCAACTGTCAACTGCCATCAGGCAAACTATCAAACCCCTTCTGCAAGTCTTCATCGCTTGGGGTGTAGTCTGACATTTTGCCTTCTAAATAGCCTTGATATGCTGACATGTCGAAATAGCCTGTGCCGGTTAAACCGAACAAAATGACTTTGCTCTCGCCGCTTTCTTTGCACTTTAGCGCGGCATCAATCGCGCCTTTTATTGCGTGCGCGCTTTCGGGGGCGGGGAGAATCCCTTCGCATTTTGCGAATTTCGCCGCCGCATCAAATACCTCTGATTGGTTGTATGATTTCGCGTTGATATAGCCGTCATGATATAGTTTTGAGACGATTGGGCTCATTCCGTGATAGCGTAAACCGCCGGCGTGGTTGGGGGAAGGAATGAAGCCGCTCCCTAATGTGTACATCTTTATAAGCGGGGTAGTTTTGCCGGTATCGCCGAAATCAAGAGAGTATTTTCCCCTTGTAAGCGAGGGACAGCTCGATGGCTCGACTGCAACAAATTCGATGTTGTTCTTCCCTCTAATTTTATCAGCCATAAACGGAGAAATAAGACCACCTAAATTAGAGCCGCCACCCGCACAACCTATTATAATGTCGGGAGAAACCCCGTATTTTTCCATTGCCGCTTTAGTTTCAAGCCCGACAATCGACTGGTGAAGTAAAACGTGGTTTAAAACGCTTCCCAACACATAGCGACAGTTGGGGGTTTTTACAGCGGCCTCAATCGCCTCGGAAATAGCACAGCCCAAAGAGCCGCCGGTTCCGGGGTTTTCGCTCAAAATTTTCTTTCCGATGTCAGTTGTGTCAGAGGGTGACGGAACAACATTCGCGCCGTACGTCTGCATTAAAACTTTTCGGTAAGGTTTTTGCTCACTCGAAACTTTAACCATATAAACAGTGAGTTCAACCCCAAAATGGGCGCACGCCATTGAAAGCGCGCTACCCCATTGCCCCGCGCCGGTTTCGGTGGTGAGCGAAGTTAGCCCTTGTTTCTTTGCGTAAAAAACCTGTGCCGCCGCAGAATTGAGTTTATGCGAACCTGAGGTGTTGTTGCCCTCAAATTTATAGAAAATTTTCGCGGGAGTGTCTAAAATTTTCTCGAGAAAATATGCCCTGATTAGCGGTGAAGGACGAAAGATTCTATAAAAATCTTGGATTTCGTCGGGAATGGGTATGAACTCATCGCTTACATTAAGTTCTTGCTCTACAAGTTCCTCACAAAAAACAGGGAGTAGGTCATTTTTAACGCAAGGGTTGCCGGTTGCGGGGTGAATGAAAGGCTCGGGTTTTTCTTTCATTGCGGCTCTGACATTGTGCCACGCTTTGGGTAGCTCATTTTCTTCCAAATAGATTTTGTAGGGAATGTTACTCATTTTTTTAGGTTCCTTTCATTTTTTGGTTCAAAACCTTCACACTTCTTACCGGTGGACTTGAAAACCACGACAGAAGGAAGTCGGTCAGACTTAAATTCAAACAGCCTACAGGCTTTTTGAGACTTTTGCTCCCAGGTAATATAAAAGTGCTTACATTTAAAACAATCCGGCGCGCCGCCGGAGGCAGATTTTGGCGAGCCGCCGGAGGCAGATTTTGGCGCACCGCCGGAACTCTTATCATTGCTCATTAAGTCAGCCCTTTCTATTAACAATTCTTGTATATTATACCATAGTTTGGCTTTGATTGCAACAGGTTGATTAAAAGTTGGTTAAAATTGTTATAAAAATATCGCTAACCCCCTTTACAAACGCTCAGTTTTATTATACAATATAGAAGATAACAATTTAAGGGGGGAATGTGTTGAAGATTTTTGACACTCACGCGCACTATGATGACAAAGCTTATGACCACGACCGTCATGAGCTTATAGACACTATGCTTGCCGCCGAAATGCGTGGTGTCTCGGGATTTATCGCCATAGGCTGTAATCCAAAGCGCAACAAAAAAGCAATTGAATTAGCGCACCGCTACGAAAAGGTATACGCGACAGTCGGTATTCACCCGGGCGATATAAAAAACCTTCGCGACAATTACAAGGAAGAGTTGAAAGCCTTAGCGTTAGACCCGAAAGTAGTCGCAATCGGTGAAACCGGCTTAGATTATCACTATGATGGGCATGATAAGAACGCCCAAAAAAAGGTTTTCAGGGAGTCTTTAGAGTTAGCACGCTCACTTTCTCTTCCCGTTATAGTTCATTCACGCGATGCGGCGGCTGACACGATGGAAATTTTGCGTGAATTCAGCGGTCTGCCGAAAGTTATGCACTGTTATTCGGGTAGTGTTGAGATGGCACTTGAACTTGTTAAGATGGGGGTGTTCCTTAGTTTTACGGGGGTTATTACTTTTAAAAACGCGCGCAAAGCCGCCGAAACAGCGGCAGAGGTTCCGATTGAGATGTTGCTCCTTGAAACCGACTGCCCTTATATGGCACCCGAACCTTTTCGCGGCAAACGTTGTGACAGCCAAATGCTGTGGCACACCGCCGCAAAATTGGCTGAAATTAAAAATATGTCAGTTGAAGAGGTAGTAGACATATGCAACAACAACGCAAAAAGATTTTTTAATATTAAATTTTAATGCAGAATCATGCAGAAAGGAAGTAATTAAAAACAATGGAAAGCGATGAACATAACCGAAGTTTAATAGAACCGAGTCATTCAAAAGGGAATTTGCTGTTAGCGTCTATGCAGGGTCTTAACAAGCTGACCTCGCGCTTTTTGAGGAAAACAGGCAAAGATGGCTACACCGAGATGACCGAGGAAATTCTCTCAAGAATTGATGAGAGCAATGAAAGCGGTCTCTTTGAAGAGTCGTCTGTCGAGATGATAAGCAATGTTTTCGAGTTTAACGCCCTTGAAGCAAGAGATGTCATGACCCACCGCGTTGACATTGTTGCATTAAAAGCCAATTCAAAAATAGAGGACGTAATATATTTAGCGTTAGATGAGGGTTTTTCACGTATTCCCATTTATAAGAAGACGATTGATGATATAGACGGGATTATTATCGCCAAAGACCTGTTATCTCTTATCGGAAAGCCCGACTACAACTCTTATGAGCTAAAGAGTTTTGTGAGAGAAGTTCCGTTTATCCCCGAATCTTGCAGTTGTAACTTCGCGCTTAAAAAATTAATCGGCACAAATTCGGGAATGGCTGTGCTTGTGGACGAATACGGCGGCACAGCAGGCATTGTCACGCTTGAAGATTTAATCGAGGCAATTGTGGGGAACATTAGTGACGAACACGACAACGATTCGGCGCAAATAAAGAAAATCGGCAAAAACACCTACGAAATAGACGGCAACGCCGACCCCGACGATGTTTTGGAACTATTCGGGCACTCGTTACCCGATGACCACGAATATGACACGATGACCGGTCTCATTACCGATTTGACAGGCTGTGTCCCCGAGCTTAGTGAAATTGGCTTGCGAGTGAACTATGAGGACATTTGTTTTATCATAAAAGAAGTTAAGAAAAACCGCATAGGAAAGATTGTAGCAACTTTAGCGAGGTGATGCTTTGAAATTTTTAAAAGTAAATATTTTTACTAAGCCACAGGGCATTGATTCGCTTTGCGCTATGCTTTGTGAGCTTGGTGTCGAGGGCTTTGACATTCATGACAGTTCTCTCTTTGACGATTTTGTAAAGGGAAATATTGGGATTGATTACGACTACATTGACGAGAGCCTTGAAAGTCTTAAAACAACCCCCACCCATATAACTTTTTATCTTGAAAAAAATCATCAGGGCGAGGGTTTATTGCTTGAAATTCGCCAGTTGCTTAAATGCGTTTCGGCGCGCGATGCTGAAATTTACGGTGACTTAAATATTGAAGTCTCTTTGGTGGATGAACAAGACTGGGAGAATAACTGGAAAGAGTATTATAAACCTTTTTGTATAGGCGATAAATTTTTAATAAAGCCCACATGGGAACGGATTGACATTCCACAAAATAAATTAGTCTTAGAACTTGACCCGGCGAGCGCGTTCGGCACAGGACAACACGCAACCACCAAACTTTGCATTGAAGCGTTAGAAAAAATCCCGACAAAAGACTTTAAACTCTTGGACATAGGAACAGGGAGCGGAATTTTAAGCATAGCAGGGCTGTTGTTGGGCGTAAAACAAGTGTCAATAGTTGACATATCTGAAAACGCCTTGAAAATTGCAAGCGAAAACATCGCGCTGAATGGGGGCGGTGATTTTACTGCTTTTTGGGGTGACGTTTGCTATAACGAAAGCTTAGTTGCCCAAATAGGGGGCGGTTATGACATTGTTATCGCCAACATAGTGTCAGACATTATCATTGATATGGCGCAATTGGGGCTATTCAACAAATTTTTATCACAAAACGGCAACCTGCTCGTATCGGGCATTATCGACCAACGCCTGAAAGAAGTAGAACAAGCCTTAGAAAACGCCAACTTTGAGCCTATTTGCATAAACAAACAAGAAGGCTGGAACCTAATTGTCTCTAAAATCATAAAATAAACAATTAACTGTCAACCGACAATTGTCAATTGTCAATTGTCAATTGTCAATTGTTCATCAACTGACATCAGGGGGTAATGTTTATGTATGTGATTTTTTTGTTCTTGTCTTTGTTCTTTGCGATTTTCGGAGCAGTGGCTATATTATACCTTCTTTATAATGTGATTACCGATAAAATTGTTTTGTTAAGCTTTAAGTGGAGAAAAGAGAATGGAAGAGAACTACCAATACCACAACGAGGACACCCTTCAGACGATTAAGGGTGTGGTTGAGACCGTTATATATAAAAATAGCCAAAACGGCTTTATCGTGCTGCAAATGGTTTCAGACAACGACGAACTGACGATTGCCACCGGAAACATAGGCGATGTGGCTGTGGGCGAAAAGCTGTCACTAATCGGTGTATTTGCGGACAACCCTAAATACGGCAGACAGTTTAAAGCGCGAACCGCCGAGAGAATGTTGCCCAATACCCCCTACGAAATAAGAAGATATTTAGCATCAGGGGTGATTGAGGGAGTAGGCCCTGCGCTTGCCAAAAAGTTGGTTGAGAGATTTGGGGCTGATACCCTTAACGTCATTGACTCCGAACCTTTTCGCATAACTGATATAAAGGGCGTTACCCCCGAACGCGCCGCGCATATCGGCGATGAATACCGCAAAATTTGCAACGTCAAAACCATCATTGAGTTCTTGGGGCAATATAAAATCTCGCCCGGCGCGGCAATAAGTGTTTGGCAAAAATATGAGGGTGACAGCATAGCTCAAATCAAGAAAAACCCCTATATTTTATGCGAAAGCGGCATTGGGCTTGACTTTAACGTGGCTGATTACATCGCAAGAGAATATGATATTGAAAGCTATGACCCTAATCGTGTGAGGGCTGTTATTGCGTATATTTTGCGCGAGAATGCAAATAACGGGCACACCTGCCTTCCGTTGGAGGTTTTGAAAAATATAAGCGAATCGCGATATGACGTGGGTGAGAGTTGTTTTGAGAAGGCACTCGAAAACGGCTGTCACGGGCCATTTTCAAGGCTTAGTTTCGGGACAAGAACGAGGGTATTCCTATCAGAATATTATGAAGCCGAGAAGTATATAGCGGACAAGCTATCACTAATGCTAAAACTGAATATAGGGCAAACCAAAGACTATTCCAAAGAAATTGACGGCATAGAGTTCGCCGAAAATATAAAGTATGAGGGATTGCAACGACAAGCAATTAATGGTTGTTTGGGGAATGGCATATTTATCCTCACCGGGGGCCCGGGGACAGGGAAAACCACCACAATTAACGCAGTAATCAAACTGTTTAAACAACAAAAGAAGAGACTCGCGCTCGCCGCCCCAACCGGTAGGGCGGCTAAAAGAATGGCAGACCTAACCGGTGAGCCGACTAAAACCATACACCGACTTTTAGAGGTTGATGCCGAGAAGGACAATTTCATGTCATTTAAGCGCGACGAGCGCAATCCGCTGAGCGCGGACATTATAATCATCGACGAAATGTCGATGGTTGACGCACTTTTGTTTGAGGCACTCCTGCGCGCAATGAAAAGTAAGTGCAAACTTATATTAGTGGGTGACTCTAATCAACTGCCGTCTGTTGGCGCGGGCAATGTTCTTAAAGACCTTATCGCCGCCGGAAATATTCCGTCAGTTGAACTTAAAGAAATTTTCAGGCAAGCCTCTGAAAGTCTTATTATAACCAACGCCCACAAAATCGTGAACGGTGAGTTGCCGGAGTTGGATATTCGCGACAGGGATTTTTTCTTTATGCAAGCACATTCCGACAGCGAAATATCGAGATTAGTGCTTGAGCTTGCTAAAACAAGACTGCCTGCTAAATATGGGTTTTCGTCGTTAGAAGACATACAAATTCTAAGTCCCACCCGAATGGGCGAGGCGGGAACTAAGGGCTTAAACGCGGCATTGCAAGCACAACTCAATCCTCCCGACAAAAGCAAAAAGCAAATGCGGTTTTTTGATGTGGTTTTTCGGCAGGGCGACAAGGTTATGCAAACCAAGAATAATTATGATATAGACTGGCTGAGAGACGGTCACAAGGGAAAGGGTATTTTTAACGGCGACATAGGAATAATAACCGACATAAGCTTGAAAGACAGCAGTTTGGAAATAAACTTTGATGGCAGAGTGGCAACCTGCACTTCAGAAATGTTAAACAAAATTGAACACGCTTTTGCGATTACTGTTCATAAAAGTCAGGGAAGTGAATATGAAGCGGTAATCGTGCCGTTGACCGACATTTCAAATCAACTGCTCTATAGAAATTTGCTGTACACCGCTGTTACAAGGGCAAAAAAAATACTTATTCTTATCGGAAGAAAAGAGGTAGTCCGCGAAATGGTAGCAACCGTCCGCAAAACAGCAAGATATTCCTGTATAAAAGGCCTTTTACAACAGTTGACAATTGACAGTTGAGAGTTGACAGTTTTATGTCCGCTATCACGGACGGATTTTATTTAAAAGAATAGAAGGTATTAAATAGTGATTGACTTTTTAACGCAAATTGAACAGCTTAAATCTGAATTTAACACTGATTTTGAAAAGGGGTTGTCCCCTGAACAGGTGGAGAAAAATGCCGCTGAATATGGCAAAAACGAGTTAACGAAAGAAAGACCCGAATCTCTGTTTAAACGTGTGTGGGCGGCTATGACCGAACCTATGCTCTTGTTGCTTATCGGGGCTTTGGGAATTGCCATTCTTATTAATGTGATTAGCGCGTTCACGGGTGATGGTTTTGACGTTGAAAAGGTGGTCGGAATATTCGCGGCAATCGCGCTGTCTGTCGTAATCACCGTAGTAATGGAAGGGAAAAGCGCGAAAGCCTTTGAGGCGTTAAGCAAAATCAACGACAATATTACGGTAAAGGTGTTGCGCAACTCACAGACAATCATCTGCGCCCAAAAGGACATAGTCGTCGGTGACGTGATTTTGCTTGCCACGGGCGACAAAATCCCGGCGGACGGCAGGTTGTTGGAGAGTAGTGGGTTGTCCGCCGATGAATCGTCGCTTACCGGTGAAAGTGTTCCGGTTGAAAAAGATGCCGATGCTAAGTTCACCGATGAGAAAACCCCACTCGCTGAGAGAAAAAACATGCTGTATTCAGGAACTTACATCACCGGTGGGTTCTGCAAATTATTGGTGTGCGCCGTTGGCAACCAAACTGAGTTCGGGAAAATTGCAAAAGAGTTAACCACTGTCGGTTCAACCACCACGCCGCTTCAAGAAAAGCTTTCGCGAATGGGTAAAATTGTCGCAATTCTTGGTGTAATAGCTGCGGCGTTAGTTTTCATTGTCAGGATTTTGCGGTTAACGGAAGAGGGGCTACACCTTCCCGGAGTTTTGGACGCATTTTTAAACAGCATAGTCCTTATCGTAGCCGCCATTCCCGAAGGATTGCCCACAATTGTTGCGGTGTCTTTGTCTATTAATATAATAAAGTTGGCGAAACAAAATGCGTTGGTGAAAAAGCTAATTGCTTGTGAAACGATTGGCTGCGTAAACGTGATTTGTTCAGATAAAACCGGAACTCTCACCGAAAATCGTATGACAGTAATTTCTTTGTCTGAACCCGAAAATGAGTTTATAATTAAAAACATTTGTATAAACAGCACAGCCGATGTTGGTGACGGCGGTGAATTTATCGGCAACCCTACAGAGTGCGCTATGTTGGTTGCCGCCGACAAGCACAGCAGTGAAAACTATGCGACAATCAGAAACGCGGCAGATGTGGTCAGGGTGTTCCCGTTTTCATCTGAGCATAAAAACATGTCCACAGTAACAAGGCAGGGGGCTAACTTTACAGCATATTCAAAAGGTTCTCCCGAAAAAATCTTTGAATGTTGCAACATAACCTCACGCGAACGTTCTGAATTTGAAGCGTTGATGGTTGAAGAACAGAAAAAAGCACGCAGGGTCATTGCTTTTGCGCACAGAATTTTAGAAGCCGACTCCGACTGCAAAGAAACTGTTGAGAAGAACATGACCTTTGACGGGTTTGTCGCCATAGCCGACCCCATTCGCGCCGACGTATACGAATCGGCTGAACACTGTCGCGCGGCAGGAATCGAAATAAAAATGCTCACGGGCGACAACATTTTAACCGCCACGGCAATTGCAAACGAGCTTAAATTGCTTGAGGGTGAGCGCACAGCGGTAGAAGCAACTCACCTTGAAAGTCTTTCAGACGATGAATTGAGCGTTAGGCTTAAAAACATTTCGGTTATTGCGAGAAGCACGCCGACTATTAAAATGCGGGTGGTTAAACTGCTGAAAGAGCAGGGTGATGTTGTCGCGGTGACGGGTGATGGAATCAACGACGCGCCCGCCATAAAAAACGCCGATGTCGGCATAGCCATGGGAATAACCGGCACCGAGGTTTCAAAAGAAGCGAGCGATATAGTCTTGCTCAACGACTCGTTCACCACTATTGTAAAGGCAATTGAATGGGGCAGGGGCATTTATGAAAACTTTAAAAGATTTATTTCGTTTCAGCTTACGGTTAATGTTTCGTCGGTTATTGTTGTATTGGGTTCTGCTTTAATGGGGTGGCAGGTTCCTCTCACCGCCCTGCAACTGCTGTGGATAAACATCATCATGGATGGTCCACCTGCCCTGTCAATCGGATTAGAGCCGGTGAGCAAAGACCTCATGCAAAGACAGCCTGTGCGCCGAAGCGAAAACATTATAAACGCACAAATGCTCAAAAAGATTTTGCTCACCGCCGTCTTCATCTCATCGGTCTTTCTCCTTCAACACTCATCGTTCAATTTTTTAGGAGCAGATGAACAACAAGCCCCCGGCGTAAGGTTTGCACTGTTTTCTTTGTTTATCTTGTTCAATGCGTTCAACAGTCGCGTGTTAACAACTGACAGTATATTTAAGACATTTTTAAACAATAAGTTGGCTCTTGCGACAATATTTTCAACCATTGTGTTGCAGGTGGTTATAATACAATTCGCCGGAACCTTCTTCGGCGTGTCTGCCCTTCCCCTTGAAATGTGGGTAAAAATATTCTGCACAGCATTCAGCGTAATCGTCTTGTCAGAGCTTATAAAACTCTTTAAACGAATTTTAAACCCATAGCATAAATTACCTCCTATTTCCATATGATTGGGAATGGGAGGTTTTAAATTTATGATAAAAAAGAATATAAAGAAACGAGTGGTTAATACGTTTGCCGGCGTTGCCGCTGTTTGTTTTTCGCCCGCCCTTTCGGGGCTTATTGTGAATAATGCCGACAACATTTCGCGTTCAGTCGGTGATACCCTTTTTGTTATTGGCGAATATATAGAGGCCGAAAGCGCGGTGGCGCGTGAGAATACGCACAAAGACATTCCACCCACACAAATGTTATTGCTGAACAACGCCGCCGTTCATGAACCGGTTGAGCAAGAACAGGCTTTTGAACCAATTTTAGAGGAATGGGTTGTTCCTGACTTGGAAGAAGCTGATTCGTCGGCAGTCATGGCTTTTAATATGGCGGATTTTAAAGAGGACATCAGCGTTTTTTCAAGCCGCGACGGAAGGATTGTCACCAAAACCTACGGCCCCGTTGGCGGCGCGAACTTCATAAATCTTGAAAAAGCGGGACAAGTTCGCAATGCCACCGGGCTTTCAAACGAATTTGTCGCCAAGACAGCAAACACAAAGCCGGACATACGCTTAGAGCAAAATGGAGAGCCGGAAGTTCTCATAATCCATACCCACACGGGGGAGTCTTATTACCCCGAGGGTGGGTATTATGACGGGCGATATTCTAACCGCTCAAACGATACGGCGCACAATGTTGTTGCGGTGGGGGCGAGCATTTCAGCCGCGTTAGCAGAAAGCGGAATTTCGGTTATTCACGATGGCACAATTCACGATTACCCCGTTTTTTCGGGGGCTTATGCACGAAGTGCGGTAACGGTAAGCGAGCTTTTAAGAATGAACCCGTCAATCAAAGTTGTGTTGGACATACACCGCGATGCGATATACGACCAAGGTGAGCCGGTTGCCGCTGTTGCCGAAATTAACGGAAAGTCGGCGGCGCAAATTATGTTTATTTCTGCGGCCGACAACGGTGAATATGACATTCCCGATTATCTTGAAAACCTGAAATTAGCGGCACATCTTCAATCCGCAATCGAGAGCGATAACCCCGGGCTTACCCGCCCTATATTATTTCAATATTGCCACTATAATCAAGACTTGTCAACAGGCTCACTTTTGATTGAAGTCGGCTCACACGGAAACACCTTAGAAGAAGCCGTCTATGCAGGGGAGTTGATTGGTAGGAGTATTGCTAAGGCGCTGATGGCAGTTGACGGTTGACAATTGAGAGTTGATAGTTATGTAGGGGACGGGCTTGCCCGTCCCGAGTGAACATCTAAAATTATACCCCGCCCGACACTTTTTTGTTGGGCGGGGTTTTTTGCTTGGAATGTCTTGCAAAAATGGGTGAGGGTGGGGACGGGCAAGCCGCGCAAAACACAAGCGAATTTTTAAATACTTTTTAAACGTGTCAGTTTACGAATACGAATAGAATTTTTTATGGCTGTGGCGGCTTGGAGTATGACATATATTTCATCGGGGTCGCAGTCATCAAATAATTCTCGCGCTTCGTCCAACAAATAGGGAGTGGCGTGATTGATGTTGTCTGTCAATAATTTGTCGGGCGTAGTATTCAACGCGTTAGCAATATCAACTAATGCCGATAAAGACACTTTTGTTGTGCCGCGTTCTACGTGAGCACAATGTCCGTTTGACAAATTTATGCGTTCGGCGAGTTGCTCTTGTGTCAATTTTGCCGCTAACCGTGCGGCTTTAATTCTTTTTCCTAACTCAATGTAATCCATAACTGACTCCCTTTTGCAAATATTTTTAAATTACTACTTGCATTATAAAGTCAATTCTGCTATAATAACAGTATGCACATAGTCAATTTGACTATTATGCTACAGTTTAGCAAAAATAAAAAAACAACAGGAGGTCAAGAAATGTTTAAATCAACAAGCAAGAAGTTCCTATCAGTATTCTTAGCAATGGTACTTACAGTCGGATTCATTCCGATTGGGGCGGTAAAGGTGGTGGCAGTGGAGGAGGCCCCAGGGTTAGACCTTCTGCTTAGCGGATTCAATATTTTAAGCGGAGAAGAATTAAAACGCGATAAGTTAAAACCCCTTCTTGATGTCAACAACCCCGAGAGAGAAAGTTCATTGTTGGGCAAGTTTCACCACCCCGATTGGTGGGCAGGATACGTTCCACGCGTAAAATTTGAACACTATGCCGCTAAAAGCGTTGAGGAGTTGTTTTCACAGAAGAACATCTCGACTTCTCTCAGTGTTGATGCCAAAGCCGGTTACAAAGGGTTGCTTATGAAAGCAAATGTGTCAACGCAATTTAATCAAGACAAAAGCTCTGAGTTTTCTTACGAGGAAGTGTCTGACAGCTTTTTCTCCACGCTTTTTGTATCTAAAACTCTCGGAAGAAATTCCATGGGTCCCAATCCGCTTGGTAATTTGCGCAGATACAATAGTGACCTTTGGAATGTCCTTGATGAAGGATTGAAAGAGGCTCTTTTGAATAGCACAACGCAAAGCGAAATATACGATTTGTTCAGAAATTATGGCACACACATTATCGCAAGCTATAATGTCGGCGGTTATTTAGATAAAACGGCAACAATCGTCAACACTAACAGAAAAGAATCCTCAGACATAAGAAGCAATATGGATGTCAAAGTTGGGGCTGACTTTAGCGGTTTTGGAGTCTCCGCAAGTGTTGATACGCATTTCAAAAACGCATCGGCTATGAAACAAATGCAATCAAACGCAAACATGGAAACAACCAACTCTATTAGAGCTGTTGGCGGAGATAAAGGAGTTGGCAAGGCGATGTCTTCAACCGACCCTGCTGATTATGATGAATGGTGGGAGTCTATTGAAAGGTCAAACTCTGATATTGTGGCAGACGACTCTTTAGAGCTTATCGGGATTTGGGAGATTTTGCCCCCTTCTGAGGCGAGACAAAAAAGATGGCTTGAAAGTGCGTTTTTACATATGGCGCGAAACAAATCAGCAGAATTTTTTGATGAATTCATATATTCCAAATCAAACGAACCCCTCACCACCGACTTGCGCGAAATAGACAAGCTTGACAACTTAGAGCTACCCGCTATTCCGGGCAAAATAACGTCTGAAGATGACTTGAAAGGCAAAGATGTGTGGCGCGTCGGCACACAAGGTGAGTTAAGAACAGCGTTAGCAGGCGATAGATATGTCATACTAACTCAAGACATAAATTTGACTGATGAATGGTCACCGATACATGAATTTGGAGGCACGCTTGACGGCAACGGCTATAAAATTAAAAACTTAAGAATTAACCGAACAAGTAACAACGACCGGTGGGAAGCCGGTTTGTTTGGGTGGATAAATAGTAATATTAGCATAAAAAACTTAGATATAGAGCTTCACCCAAATGGCATTTATAAATATAATCACGAAAGAGAGGAGGCTATAGCCGGGGCTTTGATAGGGAAACTCACAAGTTGGACAACAACAACAATAGAGAATGTTTCGGTTAGTGGCGGTTTCGGCACGTTAAGCCCCGCTTATTTGGGAACTTCAAATATAGGAATCGTTGCTCACAATTATGAAGGCGGAGCTGGGTATTCTGCATATGCCTTTGCAGGTGGTTTGATTGGACAAGTCTCTGAACACGCGACAGTGACGATAGACAACTGTAATGTAAAAAGCAGTGTTAGCTCTCTTTCAAGAAAGGCTCACGCCGGCGGCATTGGGTCGACAATTTCCATGGCGGGTGGTTTTATAGGACAAATGCGTCCACGGTCAACCGTGCATATAAAAAATTCATACGTTGACAAAGGTGTGGTTCGTGCGGTGGCGACAGGTGCAGGTTCGTTCACCATGGCAGGTGGTTTTGTCGGCGATAATCAAAATAACGGCGGCACACTTAGAATTGAAAATAGCTATGTAGATTATACGCTTGATTATGGTCTTTCGCGTGATGATGCTCGTAATCAAATAAGGACTACCCACAACTTTAGAGGAGATTTTGAGGGGAATAACCACTTTATTAATTTACGCAGTTTTAATCAAAGAGACATTAGGGCATATGGTGGTAATGTGCCGGGGCTTTGGAAGGATTCAAATGGGCAAAATGATGCGTGGAAAGATGGAGTTAATGGTGTGCCTGTGCTTCGCTCTTTTAGAAATGAGTTTGTCGTGCATTATCCCAATGGCAAGCCGACTTTTGAGCAGGGGCAGGTGCTTGAGCAGAATTTGAGTGAGCATGGTATACAAATCTTTTATTCGGACGGCAAAACGCCGCATAAAGACGTAACGGATAAAATTAACATTGCCTATAACTTCAACGAGCATGGTAACAGCAAAATCACCATATTCCACTTTGACGAAAAAGGCACCCTTCGTGTGGGTGAACTATCGGTTGAAGTAAAAGCCACAACAGTCGAAAGTGTTACACTGCTCCCGCCCACAAAAATTCGTTATACAATAGGCGAAATGTTCAGCTTAGACGGGCTTGCGTGGGAAGTCGTATACAGCAATGGCGTGCTTGAAATAATCACACAAAACGAGTTGATTGTAAGCGACACCACCGACATCACAGCACAAGAGAGCAGCAGCGGAATACCCGTCACGGTTACACACCGTAACACAGAGCTTGCGGAAAAAGTCGACAGAGATTTCTTTTTAGTTTATGTCAGTAATGCAGTTTTGACGGGCATTGAGGTGCAAACGCAATCACCGCCGTTTAGGTCTCAATATTATGTCGGGCAGAGCTTTAATCCTGCCGGCGTGACGATAATGGGGGTGTATTCTGATGAAAGCAGAATCCCTATGTCGCTCGATATGGTGAATATTTACCCCGAAGTATTTAACTTCGCAGTAACAGAAACGATAAGAATTGCAGACAAGATGGAGCCGGAGATATATAACGAAACGCTCACAGTGAATGTCGTGGCTGATGAAATTGTCGATTTTATTATTCAACGTATGCCAACTAAAACAGAGTATATAGTTGGGGATTTTCTTGATTTGACAGGATTCAGCGCGCTCGTTCAACGGACAAGCGGTGAACTCTATCGCATAAACGGCTCACATCTTGAAGTTGACTTTCCAAAAGGCGAATTAATGGAGCTTGATACATTCGCCAGATTGCGCTATCCCTGCAACCGTGGCGGAGCAGATAAGGTTTTTGAAAATTATACTTTTGTAACCCATACAAGTTTGCCTAAAGTAAACGCCCAAGCCCCTCTCATTTCAGGGCAACCGCAAAATGCTGTGGTGAGAATGGCGGCGGCTGATGATTCGTCAGAACCTAAGCATTTCTTCGTTGTTTCAGCCAATTCGCCCGATGGCGGAACTTTGAGCTATCAGTGGTATAAAAACTCAACCGCAAACACTGTGGGCGGCACAATCATAAACGAAGAAACAAATGTTTATTTCGGCGCGCCTGTAAATGAAGTCGGGACATTTTATTATTACGTTGAGGTGACGAACACAATTGTTGACAACGACGATGGCGGCACGAAAACCGCGAAAACGCTAAGCGATGTGGCAACATTAGTGGTCATGGAACCTGCATCAATCGCGGTATTGCTTGATGAACTTATTAACGATGCCAAGAGCGGCAATGCTACGGCAGAAGATATTTTAGATGCTGTAAAAGAAATGGGTTCATCTGAAATTCAAGATGCTTTGCAAGAACGCGAAACACTTGATAAACTCATAGAATTAGAACAACTATTCATGGAGAAAACCGAGATAACTATTGAAATTGATGTCGCCACCAACACCCACGGCAACTTCCATAATCAGAAAGATAAAATCCAAATTGTGGGCGCGGCATTCAACGCGGCGTTGCAAGGCACCTCAATCTCGTTGAGTTTCACCAAACCCGACAAAGAAATTGAGCTTGACTTATCAGCTTTTAACAAAAGCAGTGCGATTCAGGTCGAGATAGACTTAGAGGGCGCGACTTCTTCCGGCTCGTTAGACATTCCGGTTTTAATTACTGTGCCGATTCCCACGGGTGTGCGCTCCGAAGACTTCTGGATTCTGCACCAACTTAAAGACGGAACAAGCGAGATGATTCAGCCGATTATAAACGACGATGGCACATGTTCGTTCTCTGTAACAAGCTTCAGCCAATTTGTTTTTGTTAACGGGAATGTCAAGCGCGGAGCCATCGCGCCGCGTGAAGGCGCAAACACCCCAATCGGCGCAGCAGACATAAATTATCTTAAAGGCTATCTTACCAGTCGTCCCGGCTTTGAGAGAAACGACCAAATGGACTGCAACCGTGACGGAAAAATTAACATAGCAGACTTAACATATCTAAAATATTATATTGTGGGAGCGAACGGTTTTGAATTAGAAACGTGACGAACAGTTGACAGTTGACAATTGAGAGTTGACAGTTATTGTGTCCGCTTACGCGGACGACTTGTAGGGGACGGGCTTGCCCGTCCCGATTTTTCCCCCGTCCCGATTCTTTGCTTGTCCCAATTCTTTGCCCGTCCCGAATGAACACTGAAAATTTATACCATCACATCAAAAACCCGCCGACCATCATCAAATTCAACCCATTTTTCCCAACGCTCTTTATTAGTTTCTTTACGAAAATCAAAGGTAATCAAGTAGCCTTCTTTTGCGTTTTTGGCAGACATGTAGTCTAACAATTGTTCGTAACCTTTCT
>WRLV01000051.1 GCA_009777445.1 Oscillospiraceae bacterium
TACTCGTTGAGGACGGATTTTTCGTGAGAATTTGGGCTAAAGGTCTTGAACAATATGATGAAATCGTGGGCATAGATTGGGAGTGGCAAAGTGTAGACGGTTGCATGACGAAAGCCCCGCTCGGCGGTAGTGAACTTGTCGGTGATAATCCCACTGATAGAGGAAAAAAGGGGGCAAACGCAGTGTCTTAACGGAGGGTCTCGGGTTGCCACTTTCGATTGCTGTGTCGGGGGCAAATGTTCACGATACACAGTTGCTTGAATTGACACTCGACAGTGTGATTATCGACCGTCCTGATGCGTTGGAAATATTGCAAAATCTTTGCCTCGATGCGGGGTATACAGGCTATGCAAAGCATTGCGAAATTCGCGGATATATTCCACATATTCGACCACGCGGTGAGGAGCGAAAAGAGATTGAAATCAATCCTGATTTCAAACCTCGTCGGTGGGTTGTTGAGGTTTTGCATTCATGGACTAATCGCTTTCGCAAATTGCTTGTTAGATTTGAAAAGAAAGCCGATAATCATATCGCTTTATTGGCTTTTGCATTTGCCGTTATTGTTTGGAGGAAATTCATTTTTGTGCATGACGGTGTTATTGTTGGATAGGCTCTTAGTGTTATAGACAATGTTGTGATAATTGCTATTAATTTTTTCATTTTTTTCAGTTTACTCCTTTCTTACAAATCAAAAAATTTCCTGTTTTACCTCCAAAATTTTTAATTGTGTTTTGATTTCGTGCTTTAAATATAAAAACAAATTTACCACCCTTTATAATATGCATCAAACCAGTTTTCGTAATCGAAAGGCTTTTTAAAAGGAATTGTTTTTATAAGCCATTGACATATTTCCTCTGCGTTCGGGTCTGTGTTATCAAATTTTGTATTTCCTCGCGACTTAAATAAAATCACCTCCACTTCTGTTGGGGTTTTCCTTATCCCATAGTAGCTGGCGTAGCCCACAAGACCACCATGCTTCCAAACCTCCTTTCTATCATCATAAAACATTATCCTGCTGTTTTTGTCAACCTCTTTTAATAAGTTGTTATAAATTTCAAGTGTATTTCTATCAACTCTTTGACCTGTATCCTTTCCCGACCCAATTATTTCATCATACTCATACAAGACAAAATTGATAAAAAAGTCCACCCCATATCCATATCCGTAAAACCCGGTTTCATCATCACGAAATAATTCTTTGCGATAAGAAAACTCTTTTATAGCCCCTTTATTGTCGATAAAAAGCCCGTCAAATTCCACATAAGGCTCTATTCTTTCACTTTCTAACAACAACAAAAAAACAATCTCCGGCGCATCGGGTAATAATACCGGCTCTTCTGCTTTTTTGACGATTATGTTAAATTTAAGTGTTGATTTGCCTGCTGTTGCGGTGATGGTTGCTTTTCCCTCGGCTATGCCTTTGATTTTTCCTGTTTTGCTGACTATGACGACATTTCTGTCGCTTGTGCGCCATTTTGTGGCGAAACCCTCTTTTGGGGTTACTCGAATCTGCCGAATTTCATTTACAGAGATGGTTATGTCTACAGCTGTGGCGGCTGTTGCCGAAACAGGAAATATAAATAGGCTTAGTGTTATAGACAATGTTGTGATAATTGCTGTTATTTTTTTCATTTTTTCAGTTTACTCCTCTCTTACAAATCCAAAATCTTCCTGTTTTCTATTATAACCTATTTTCCAATTTTTGTAAATGCACAAACTACACAATGTTTTGTGTGGTTTTTGATTGTTTTTTGGCTGAAATCCCCATTTCAAGTGTAACTGCTATAAAACGACCCTCTCCCCCTCCCCACCCTCACCCATTTCCGCAAGACATTCCAACAAAATAACACCGCCCGACACTTTTTCGTGCCGGGCGGTGTATAATTTTCGCGACAAACTCGGGACGGGCAAGCCCGTCCCCTACAATAACTCTCAACTCTCAATTGTCAACTGTCAACTGCCCCTCACCTGCCTAACCGCCGAAAGCCCTGTTTGTATGTTAAGCAAAAAGACCAACACGAATGAGATTGACAGCAAGACATAGTATACAGTATCGCTGTTCACGAACATGATGACCATGCTCATTGTTGTGAGCAATAGCATATTGATTCCCATTTTATATGGCTTTAAATCCATATGTACGAGGTTTCGCGTGTCGTAAACGCGAACAAAAAAGATAACTGCATAGCTTATAAGCGTTGACAAAGCCGCGCCGTTGATTCCCATAATCGGGATAAGCAACCAGTTGAGCAACAGGTTAAGGCCCGCTCCTATTGATGCGGTTGTCATCGAGCGAACAGACTTTTTTGTGGCGATGTAGACACTCCCCATGAAAGTAGAAAAACAGGTGAACACCACAGCAAGCAAAAGCAACGGTGAATATCTGAAAGCGTTTTCAAAGCCCTCACCCACCGCCATAAACCCCAACACAGGGCGAATAACTAAAAGAATTGCCGCCGAAATTAAATAGACGGTTGACTGAAAAAAATTAAAAACGTTGGTGTAAAACTTTGAGATTGTGAGTGAGTCTTTCTCGACAACCGCCGACATGTTCCACGCTTGTGAGAAAATACCCGATGCCAACATCACTAAGTTCGGGAATTTATACGCCGCTTTATACACCCCGGTCATCGACACCCCCAACATGGCAGTGATGAAAAAACTGTCTGACACGTTGGCGACCCACCACATAATGCTTGTGGGGATAAGCGGCAGGCAAAAACGATACATTGAAGATTTGAGCCGCTTGTCAACACCGAAGAGCTTAATATAGCGGTTAAGCTTTGCCGCCATGAAAAGAAACAAAATAGAGAATAAGTCGGCAAGCACCACAGAAACAACATATCCCACCACCCCAAAATCAAACGCCGCGAGAAAAACTAAGTTTAAAATTATATTAACGGCGGTGGTTAATATTCCGTCAACGGCATAGATTCGCACGAAACCGATTGAACGCGTAAACAGCGCGCAAGCACTTTTGAGAGAACCGGTAAATACATAAAGATATATTAAAAACGCAAAATCTGACAAAAAGTCAATCTGCCCGATAAGAGGTACAAACGGTAAAAATATTAACAGACCGCAAACAGAGGTTCTTATTCCAATTGTGAACACATCTTTGCGGTCATGGCTTTTATCCAATCCGAATCGAATTATTGACTCGCCTATTGAGAGGGTGACAATTGCTATAAGCAGGGTAGAAGCATCCACAATATTGCCGACCGCGCCGTAACCATCGGGCCCTAACTTTTCGGTATAAAAGCGCATCATTACATATACCAAAAGCTTTGAGCCCATCTGCCCAAAAGCCAAAATCAAGGTATTAGATGCAAGTCTTTTGTATCTGTCCAACAGAAGCCCCTCCCCTTAGTTTTTTAAAAAAGCGGCTTAAAATTTCACCGCACTCTTGTTCGAGAACGCGACTTCTTACTAATGGAATGTGATTGAGCGGATATTCATAAAGGTTGAAAAGCGATGCCAATGCTCCGGCTTTCGGGTTAAATGCTCCATATACCACCCTTTTAATTCCGGCGTTTGAAATTGCCCCGGCGCACATAGCGCAGGGTTCAAGCGTGACATAAATAGTGCAGTCGTTCAACCGCCAACCCATCGGTGAAGTGACGGTGTTTTTAAACGCCGCCGCCTTTTCAATCGCTATAATTTCAGCGTGGGCAATCGGGGAGTTGTCCGTCTCGCGGCGGTTATAGCCCGTGGCGATTATATTTTCATCGCCGTCTATTATGAGTGACCCCACAGGACATTCGCCTATATTATACGCTTTCTTAGCCTCTTCTAAAGCCAAAAGCATCATTTCTTCGTCAAATAACATGGGTAATGTGTATTCCCAACTCTTTCAGCTGGTCGGGATTGGCATTGCCCGGGCAATCAGACATTGCCTCGCTTGCATCTTTGAGTTTGGGGAATGCCGTGATGTCTCTGAGACTTTCCGCGCCGCAAAGCACCATAGCAAGACGGTCAAGCCCGATTCCCACACCGCCGTGAGGGGGTGAAGCATACCTGTAGGCATCCACCAAGAACCCGAATTTATGCGCGATTTCTTCTTCGCTCAAACCGAGGGCGGCAAACATTCTTTGTTGAAGTTGGGCGTTTGAAATGCGAATAGAGCCACTGCAAAGCTCAACCCCGTTAAGGACAAGGTCATACGCCTTTGCGTAAACTTTTTCGGGCGCGCTCTCAAGACATTCCAAAGAATCATCATTAGGACAGGTGAAAGGGTGATGCATGGCAACCCACTTTTGAGTTTCATCGTCATATTCAAAAAACGGCATATCGGTTACCCAAAGGAAATTATAGCCGTCTTTTATGAGACCAAGCTGCTTTGCAAGCCGCGAACGCAACGCTCCCAAAACCGGCAACACCACCTTGCTTTTATCAGCGCAGAGCAAGGCGACATCGCCCTTTTGCAAATCAAGCGCGCTGTAAATCGCGGCAAGTTCATCTTCTGTCATAAACTTTCCGAAAGAACAGTTTGGTTGTTCGCTGTCGTCAGTCCAACGAATAAAGGCAAGTCCGCCTGCTCCTATCCCGCGCACAAACTCAATTTGTTTGTCTATTTCTTTGCGTGTCAGCGTGTTCGCCGCGCCTTTGGCGACGACTCCGCGAACGGTGTCCGCGTTTGAAAACACCGAAAAGCCGCAATTTTTAACCAAAGCTGAGATGTCGGTTATTTCCATGGCAAAACGAGTGTCGGGCTTATCTGTGCCAAATCTCGCCATAGACTCATTAAATGTTATTCGGGGAAGAGGTAAAGCGACATCAACGTCTTTCAGCTCTTTCATAACGTGGGCGATAAAACCTTCAACCATGCTCAAAATGTCGTCAACGTCAACAAACGACATTTCGAGGTCAATCTGGGTAAATTCGGGCTGGCGGTCGGCGCGCAAGTCCTCATCGCGAAAACAGCGCGCAAGCTGAATATAACGGTCGAAGCCGGCAACCATAAGTAGTTGCTTATAGATTTGCGGCGATTGAGGCAGCGCGTAAAACTTCCCCTCGTGCAAACGCGCCGGGACAAGATAGTCACGCGCCCCTTCGGGTGTTGACTTGATTAACATTGGGGTCTCTATTTCTAAAAACTCATTGGCATAAAAATAATCGCGCGCTGATTGCGCAAGTCTATGCCGTAAAACAAGATTCTCTTGCAGTTTTTTTCGCCTTAGGTCGAGATAGCGATATTTAAGCCTTAGCTCTTCGTTCACTTTAGTGTCATCTTTGATTTCAAACGGCAGGAGTTGTGCCTTTGACAAAACACGAAGTTCGCTCACAAAAATCTCTGCCCAACCGGTGGGAATGTCGGGGTTTTTGCTCTCTCTTTCACACACAACGCCTTTTGCCATTAACACGAACTCACTTTTAACGGTTTTGGCTTTTTCAAAAACATCGCGCGCGGTGGTGTCGTTAAACACCAACTGCACAACGCCTTTAATATCTCTTAAATCAATAAAGATGATTGAGCCTTTGTCCCTGATTTTTTGAACAAACCCTCCAACAATAATCTCGTCACCCACGGCGGCCTGTTCGCCCCTAACTAACGCTCCCAAACCGCAATAGTGCGTTCTTTTCATGTCCGACATAGTTTCACTCATATTCTAAATACATATCCTTTCTGTTTATGTTTTCCCGGGTAATAACATTTCGGGAGATTCCATATCGTCCAAATGGAATATAAAATTTTTATTTAGGTTTTCAAATGGTTTTACAACACTTTTTCTAAGCTCATATAACATTCTACCATAGGGTGTATCTTCATTCACCCAATCAAAATTAAATGCAAATGTAAAGTTCTTCAATATATCTAACCCCAATAACAAAGCAAGGTTTTTTATTGAGTCGGAGGTCAGGATGCTGTCTACTTTTAACTCATACCCATCTATATTCATGCGTGTGGCTTCTATTTTATACAAATCAGCTCGTTGACCGTTAGCCATCAGAGGTTTTTCGTTATCAGGGATTGTTACTTTGTTCTTTTTTATAAAACCCTCTGTGTATCCTAACTCTTCTATCAATACAGACTTTGGAATTGTTGTGACGGTAGCCCCCGTGTCAACAAGAAAGCTCTTATAGCTCATTTTATCACCGTTAATAGTTGCTATAGCCACTTCAATAAATGCGGCTCCTGTTTTTTGCAAAGGAATGTAGTTCATAACAATCCTCCAAAAACAGGCATTAAATTAACTCCTTGGAGTATTATTGTGTTCTCTATCAAGTTTTCTTTGTTGCTGATTTTAGCTAATTCGCTTCTTGATTCACTTGTATAAATAGCAACACCCCGTTCTCTGCCCTTGGTGTGGTCTATTTCGGTGATTCTTACTAAAATATAACTGTCGGGATACATTTCGCCTATTCTGAGGAAACTTATTTCCTTTTCGTTTTCAATTTTTTCTAACATATTTCCCCCTCCTTCCCTATGAACTGCTGACTGCTGTTTGCACTTGTTGCAAGAACGACTCATTTAACGTGATTTGCGTTTTTGCCCCCTGCTTGTTTTTGATGAAGGCGGTGTTTGTTTCAAGTTCGTTGGTTCCTAAGATTATGCTGAAACGTGCCCCGATTTTATCGGCATATTTAAGCTGGGCGTTAAGAGCGCGCCCTGCTAAATCACATTCAGCCCACATGCCGCCATCGCGAAGGCTCTTCGTCAGCTCAAACGCTTTTTCGTGGCTTTTCTCGTCCATCGAAGCGATGTAAACTTCACATGGTTTACACTCGCCGAAACTGCAATTCCGCGCTGTCATAGTCAGTATAATTCTCTCTAATCCCATTGCGAAGCCTATGCCGCAGGTTTTGGGCCCACCTAAAGCGGCGACTAACCCGTTGTAACGTCCACCGGCACAAATCGTCCCTTGCGCCCCTATGTCGTGAACGATAAACTCAAAGACGGTATTTGTATAATAGTCTAACCCACGCACCAACCGCGGGTTTAGCGTATACTCAACCTTAGCAGTGTCTAAAAAAGCTTTTGTTTTCTCAAAACCCTCATGACATTCCCCACAAAAATAGCTAATAATTTTCGGTGTCTTGTCAACCAAAAGCGATTTACAGTTGCTGTTTTTGCAGTCTAACAGGCGCATTGGGTTTCGTTCTAATCTTGTCAGACACATAGGGCATAGTGATTCTTTTTTATCGGCGTAATATTCTCTCAAGGCATTTAAATATTCCGCGCGACAGGTAGGGCAGCCTATGCTGTTGAGTTGAAGCTCGGCTTTTATTCCCAATTTTGTTATAAGGCACTTGCACAACAAAATTATTTCGGCATCTGAAGCGGGCGACATTGCCCCCAACAGCTCAACGCCGAACTGGTGAAACTCGCGCAGTCGCCCACTTTGAGGTTTTTCATATCTGAAACAGTTGGTAAAATAATAAAGTTTTTGCGGAAGTGCGGCATTAACCAATCCATGCTCAATCGCCGCTCGTATTACCCCTGCCGTGCCTTCGGGTCTTAGGGTAATACTGCGGTTTGACTTGTCCTCAAACGTATACATTTCTTTTTGGACTATGTCGGTGTCATCGCCTACACCACGCTGAAAAAGGCAGGTGTGCTCAAAAGTGGGGGTTCGTATTTCCTTGAACCCGTAACACTGCACAATCTCTTTCATGATTTGCTCAATGTAATGCCATTTATACACGTCCGCAGGCAGAACATCATTAGTCCCACGCGGCGCATTTGTAATTAAACCCATACCATCAACTCTCGCCTTCCCGTGCTATTTCACGCCAATCAAGGTCGCCGCGTTCTAAGGCGTGAATTAGTGCCTCTCCCGTTGCTAAGTTGGTTGCAAGCGGAATGTTGTGAGTATCACACGCCTTCAAAACATTGGTGTCATCTCGTTCACCCGGCCCCACGTTTAACGGGTCGCGGAAGAAAAACAACGCGTCAATCTCGTTGCAAGAAATGCTCGCGGCAACCTGTTGACAGCCGCCTAAGTCTCCGCTGAGATACGGCTTTATTTCAAGTTCCGCGACATCTGAAATAACCTTCCCGGTGGTTCGGGTGGCAATCAGCCTGTGTTGCGATAATACGGCGCGATAGGCAATACAAAATTGAATCATAAGCTCTTTCTTAGAGTCATGTGCCAACAAGGCTATATTCATATATCCACCATCCGTTCAAAAATATTCTCTCTAAATTACGTTTTAAATTACGATTGTTTAATTATACCATAAAAATTCAACAAAGTCAAGAATTTTATTAAACTTTGCCACCGCCGACTATCTAATTATGGATACGCTTTGCCTTTTTTCTTCCGACCACCGTTTCCACGGTCTTATAACGATGCCGTTTTCGTTCATGTCAGGCTCATAGGCATCATAGAAGTATGCGTCAATGATGTTGCGAACCATATAGCGCGACCACTCGGCGTTTTCGAGGACGATTCCGAAGGCTATTTGCGGCTCACTTGCAGGGTAGAAACCCATTATGGTTGAGTTATAGGTTGTCAGTGTTGCTTGAGGCGTTCCTGTCTTTGTTGCCACTTTGTCCGGGAGAAAATCATAGTGCCAAAGTGACGGATTGCTCGGCGGCCAATAGACCATCTCAGATACCGAAACCATTCCTGCGCGAGTTGCCTCAAAAGCATCAGGGCGTTCTTGATAGAACACAGCCGCCTCTTGCGGGCTTGTTTCATAGACTAATTCTGAATAATCATAGTTCCAAACAGAGTCAACCAAATAAGGTTTATACCTCACGCCGTTGTTGGCGAAAGTCATCGCCTGAACCGCAAGGTGAAGCGGTGTGAGAAGTGTCTCCGACTGTCCTATCGCCGCTTGAATTGTGTCGCCCCCTGTGAATTCTTTTTCAACAATCAGGTTATATATTTCGGGAGTTGTCATTCTGCCCGATGCCCCACCGCCGTCAATTTCAAGCCCCAAATTAGTTCCGACACCGAAAAGCTCTGCCGTGTCGGCAAGGGCATTGATTCCAACCCTTCTGCCCACTTCATAAAAATAGCTGTTGCAGGAAATTTGAAGTGCATAATTTAAAGAAATATTACCGTGAACCCCCGTGCAACGCGGCTGATAAGAGCTGAAAAATGTGTAAGTCCCCGTGCATAGCACGGTTGAATATCTGCCCACGGCATCGTGATAAAGCCCGGACAATCCCGTCACTGTCTTAAAGCTTGAGCCGGGGCGATAAACCCCCAAAGTCGCGCGGTTATACAGAGGGTTGAGCGGCGCGTTAAGCACACCGGCGTAATTTTCAAGATACTCGTTGAGGTCATAGCTCGGATAATTCGCCATTCCCAACACTGCGCCGGTTCTCGTGTCTAATACTACCACAGCCGCTCCGTTGGCGTTCATACCCCTGTGCCACTGAGGGTTCGGCTCGGTAGACTGTATGTTATGGAGCCAATTAATATGGTTGTCAAGGATTGACTGGAGCGCGTTTTGAAAATCCGTGTCTATTGTTAACTTTATGCTGTTTCCGGGCTTTACCGCAGTTGTCACTTCGTCGGACACGGCATTGCCCTTTGAGTCGCGCGTGATGGAACGAACGCCGTTCTCACCACGCAGAACGCTTTCCATAGCTCTTTCTATTCCCGTTTGCCCTAAGGTGTCGTTAAGGACATAGCCTTTCTCACGCAAGTCTTCATATTGTTCGGCGGTGATTGCCCCCACAACGCCGCGAATATGCGCCGCCATGTCGCCGTCACGATATTCTCTCATCGGCTCTTGAATTATGTCAACCCCTCTCAATAAGGCTGAATATTCTTTCAACTCGACCACTGTTTTCAGTGCAATGTCTTCAGCTAAGGTATAGCGGTTATTTTGTGAGAAGTCGCGGAGTTTCATCTCGTAACGAATTCCTGCTATATACCTTATCATCTCGGGGCCGTAAGAGTTGTCAATCTCATAGTCGTCAATTAATTTGCTCAAACAGTTCTCAACTGTCGCATCAACGTTTAAGACTAAGTTTTGCTTAAACCTGTCAAGCACTTCATCGCTGACATCGGTGAATTCATAAGGGGCTTCCATAGTAATTGGCATTGAGTCAAGCCATTTTTCATCATTGCTCTTTAATATTCTGAGGGTGCGTGCAATAATCTCGTTTTCTTCGCCCCTTGTGAAGAATGCCCTTTGAACAATGACTTTATAGACCACTTTGTTAGAATTGAGCAACTGCCCGTTTATATCCGCGACTTGCCCGCGCGCCGCCTGAATTGCCTGTTGGGCTGTATAGCTTTTCATGGTAAGTGCGGTATACATATCGGCATCAACGATTTGGATTTTCGTAAGCCTTGTAAGCCCCAAAAAGACCATAAACACCATTAAGGACACGATTATTCCCAATCGCGCGATATTATTCAGTTTATTGAAAAGAGTTGTCATGCAACACATTCCCCCAATCTGCTATACTCCCTCTTCTTTTTCGTCAGATTCAGAGTTATCAACCGCCGCTTCTTTAGCCGGCATGGCATCAAAAATATATTTAATCAATATAAAAAACACCGGCGCAACTATAATGGTTGACACATATGACGGTAGATAGAACTGCTTGAATATTATGGCGTAGCCGTCATAGTCCCATATCATATATTCAAAGAAAAACTCGATAAAGCACATAACAGCGCAGACAAGCGTTGTCAACCAAAGATGGTTGAATAGGTTGACTTTTATTAAATTTCGGGCAATCAACGCAGTTCCCATAGCACTTGGCAACAGCAACAACGCCGAAAACCCGAATATGTTTCCTGTCGCTATATCTAAAAACAAACCGCATACTGCCGCAAAGACCGATGAGTTCAACTCACCCTCACGCATAGCAACTGCAACGGCAAGCGGAATCATAGTGAAGGGCTGCCAGTCGCCTAACGCGCCCGATGTCATGAGCATGAAGACAACCAAAAGCGAAAGCGAATACAAAGACCACTTAGCCAAAACCTTAGCCTTCTGCTTACGCGACAAATGTGTAACCGAAATAATATTAAATTTCACTCTAAAACAGCTCCTTGTCCTTTAAACGATATTATGACAAAGCCTTCTGTCAAGGCAGAAAGGTTGACAGCCGGTTCGATTACTGCGTTTAGAGAAAGACCATTGTCGTCGGTGAAAATTTCTACAACCTCGCCAACGATTATTCCGGGAGGATAGACACTTCCCCCCGATGTAATCATAATATCACCGACTTTGATGTCACTGTTCATCTCTATATAGCTCATCAGACATTTTTGGTCGGCGGCAACAGAAAGGGTATTCTCGATAATCCCCACCACACTGCCCGAGAGGCTCATTACGCCTATATTCACCTCGGTTGAAAGTATTGTCATGACTTCTGAAAAAGCGGGGGTGACATTCCTCACAACGCCAATTAACCCTATGTCGGACACTACAGGGTCGCCGATTTTAATCCCATCTGCCGTGCCGCGGTCAATGGTGAAACCCTTAAAAACATCGGCGGCGTTTCGCAAAATTATATTGCCCGGCGGTGCGATTTTAAAATCTTCATTGTCTTCTTTTATGTCTATTATTTTTTTCAACTGTTCATTCTCTTTTTGAAGGTCGTCAACATCTTTGATTTGCCTTAGCATTTGTGAGAGTTGTATTTTAAGCTGTTCGTTCTCTGCTTTATATTTATCGGCATTAACCAAAGCATCAATTCGCCCCTCAACCCAAGCGGACACCGAATTGGCCGCGCTTGAAAACGGGTGAACTATTGATTTAAGTAAAATCTCGGGTATAGACGACGCGCCGCCATATATTAGTGCATAACTAAGAAAGCCGACAAGCAGCGCGAAAATACAAACTATGACTTTAAATTTCCAACTCTTAAAAAAATCTCTCACGGCTAAATATCAATATTTACTGTCGTCGTCTTTCAAAACATCGACAAGTTTGTCAATGTTCTCAAGCACTTTTCCTATGCCCTCGGCGACACAGTCTAACGGCTGGTCGGCTATTTTTACGGGCATTCCTGTTTCGGCGTTGATAAGGCGGTCTAAGCCCGAAAGCAACGCACCACCGCCTGCCAACATGATTCCGGTGTCGATTATATCAGATGCCAATTCGGGCGGCGTTTTCTCAAGGGTTGTCTTGATGGCATCTATGATTTGACCAATCGGTTCAGACAACGCCTCTCTGATTTCACCGCTTGTAACGGTAATATTCTCGGGCAACCCCGTGAGAAGGTTTCTGCCTTTTATATCCATCACGGGTTCGCTCTCGTTAGACGGGTAAGCTGAGCCTATCCCCGTTTTAACGTTTTCGGCTGTTCTCTCACCTATAAGAAGGTTGTATTTCTTCTTTATATAGTTGATAATAGACGAGTCGAATTCGTCACCGGCAACCCTGACAGAGCGGGACGTGACAATCCCCCCTAAAGAAATTACCGCAACCTCGCTTGTGCCGCCGCCAATATCCACCACCATGCTGCCTGTCGGCTCTGCCACCGGCAAGCCCGCGCCTATTGCCGCCGCCATTGGCTCTTCAATTATAGAAACCCTTTTTGCTCTGGCGTTTTGTGTCGCTTCTTTAACCGCGCGCCGCTCAACCGCCGTGACACCCGATGGTATACAGATAATTACACGTGGGCGGGCAAGCGAACGCCCTTTCATTGCCTTTTTTATGAACGCCTGAAGCATGCTTGTGGTCATGTCAAAGTCGGCAATAACTCCGTCTTTGAGTGGGCGCACTGCAACAATTGAGCCGGGTGTTCGTCCGATTACGTCTTTGGCTTCTTGCCCGACATAGCGAACGCGGTCGTATTTAGTGTCCACCGCCACCACGCTCGGCTCACGGATTATAATCCCTTTCCCCCTCATGTATACAAGTGTATTCGCTGTGCCTAAATCAATTCCTATGTCTTTTGTGAACATTGTTCAAACCTCTCTTTATTTTCTATATTCCCGTGGAACCGAACCCTCCGATTCGCGTGGTCTGTGTCAGCTCTTTTGTCTCAATATAATCGGCCTTAACATAAGGCATGACTACTAATTGCGCTATTCTGTCACCATGATTTATGCAATATTCAGTGTCTGAATGATTTATAACCGCAACCTTTAATTCACCGCGATAGTCGCTGTCAATAACCCCCACACAGTTTGAAAGTGAAATGCCGTGTTTTGATGCTAACGAACTGCGCGCAAACACAAAGCCGCCATACCCGACAGGCAGTTCAATCGAAAGCCCCGTTGGAATCAACGCTCTTTGCGCCGCCGCTAATACAATCGGCTGTTCAACACAAGCGTATAAGTCCGCGCCGACACTGCCATCAGTTGAAAATTTAGGCAGTGTTGCTTTTTGTGTAAGTCTTTTTATGTTTACTTTCATTTTTAGACATGCCCTTTCTGCACAAATGCGCTTTGAAAGTATGTTTTCCCATATTGACGGGGATTTATTTTCAAACTTTAAAATACGCCCCCCGTGTAAAGTTTTTGATTTGCGGCTTGTCGCCGTTTAAGTAGGCGTTGGTTATTTTTCTCACGTCATCTTTCACGCCGAAATTTAATTGAAGAAAAGAAAACGATTTAAGCCGCTCAAGTTTATCTGCCAACCATAAGACATCGGGATTTAATATTTCGCAGGCAGTGTCACATGTGAGGAAGAGCTTGTTCGCCTTTCTGTCAGTTATATATTTCTTACAGCCGCGCGCGCCGCAAACTTTGTTGTCGCTCACCGGGCAACGGCGTGTTACCATCAACGGGATTGCCCCATAAACTAAAACGCCGACAGGAATGTCTGCCACTCGCGAGTTGTTGATTTTAAACTCAACCGCGCAAAGAGAGTCGACAATCCCCATTTTTATATACTCTGCCAACGCAAGGCGATTGGTGATGTTGAGCCTGAACGAGCCGTGGGGAATAAACCCCAAACTTTTTGCGAGCGCGATATGGTCTATGGTGTGAACTGCCATTCGTTCAAACCCTCTTTGTCTGAGCCGTTTCAACTCATGGGTTAGTTTTTTTTCGTGAGAGCCTAAAAATATGGGTGGATTGACTATTATGCGTGAGATTTGACTTGAGTTTTTTTCTAAAGCCTTTATAGGGGCGATAACATAGTCAAACTCGGGAATGTCAAGAGCGATGTTTAACTGTTCGCTCTTACAAACCGACGCTCTTAAAATAAATTTTTCCATATATATCATAGTATAACAAATTTTGGCTTGATAATCAAGCTGTTTTTTAAAAATTCAGCAAAAAATATAGCGGACAGTTCAATGTGCAACTATCCGCTATCAAGTTTTTCTCTTAGTAGGCTTAAAATTTTCTTTTCACGCCGTGAAACTTGCACTTGAGACATTCCCATTAAATCACCAACTTGGGTCTGTGTTTTATCACCCCAGAAACGCAATGCAATAAGCCGTCTATCTTCTGCATTTAACGTGTGAAGAATTTGTTTGAGCGCGATTAGGTCTGTGAGTTTTGATTGCGGCGGTTCAACGGGAATGTCAAACTCCACCCCACCCTCCTCACGTTCGGCGGTGAGGGATATTGCAGGCTGGCTTACCATCAGGGCTTCACTCACTTCTTCAATGCTCACCGAAAGCCGCTCGGCTATATCTGAAATTCGAGGTTCTATTCCCGATTTAGCCATTTGCTCACTTATCCTCACGACTTTTAGTGACAGCTCTTTAAGCCCGCGACTGACTTTAACCATGCCGCCGTCTCTGAAAAGCCGCTTTAACTCTCCCAATATTACGGGAACGGCATAGGTTGAAAACATAAGCCCACGCGACTTATCAAAGCCTTTTGCCGCCTTTAAAAGCCCCACGCAACCTGCCGAATAAAGTTCTTCATATTCAATTCCGCGAGAACGAAAGCGATTAGCCAACGAATGGACTAACCCCAAGTTGTCCTCTATAAACCTGTCATGCGAGTATTCGCACTCTTGCGTTAATTCGGGTTCACAAACGTCGATTTTCAAACTAATGCTCATCTCTTGATTTGAGGGTTTTAATCATGATTATAGTGGTTCCGGAATTTAATTTACTGTTAACGCGCAGCTTGTCCATAAAGCTTTCCATCACCGCAAAACCAAGACCTGCCCGCTCTCCTTCCGCACAGGTTGTAAAAAGTGGAAGCATTGCCTTTTTGATGTCCTCAATGCCGCAACCTTTATCTTTTATTCTTATGTAAAGAGAGTTGTTTTCTAACAGTCGGGCGACTATATCAATTTTCCCGATTGTGTCGGAATAGGCATGTACAATGCAGTTAGTTACCGCCTCGCTCACCGCCGCTTTTATATCGTTAAGTTCTTCAACGGTCGGGTCAAGTTGTGAGGCGAAAGCCCCCAGCGCGCTTCGCGCAAAAGCCTCGTTTTGCGAGCGGCTTAAGAAACTAAGTTTAATTTCATTTTTAATTTTCATGTTCAGACGTACCCTTTCTTAACAAATTTGCTGATTCCGTTCCCATTATTAAATGCTCTAACCCTGCGAGTCTTATGATTTTTCTGACACCGGCCTTAGCATTTCTTATTGCCAAGCCGCCGCCAAACAGGTCTAACACCCGTTTTCTGCCTAAGATTAGTCCGATTCCCGAACTGTCCATAAAATCAACGTCTTCAAAATCTAAAATCAGCCATTTAGGAGTTGACTCCTCTAATCTATGGTCGATTTCAGAACGTATTTCTTTAAGATTGTGGTGGTCAATATCACCAGACAATTCGGCAATGATTTTCTCACCATGGTTTATTACCTTGACAGCCATTTTAACATCCCCCTTATGATAATTGACAATTGACAATGTACAATTGACAATTTATGATAGTTGACAATTGTTATAAATTTTAATAAGTCGCGATAGCGACACCACCATTGTCAATTGTCAATTGTACATTGTCAATTGTCATTATAGCATACGCGCTTAGAAAATTTTGTCGGATTTAAGTCCGGCGCATAATCTTTAAGAAACTGTATTCATAAACGTTTTAGCAACGTATGCAGGTGAGAAATGATGCACATTGTTTCAGCGGAATCGGTACGTATTTCGTAATCCTTTGAAAGTCTACGTGAGTTTCCGAACCACGCAAAAGTCCGC
>WRLV01000052.1 GCA_009777445.1 Oscillospiraceae bacterium
CGGGACGGGCAAGCCCGTCCCCTACAACCCGTCGCCGCAAGGCGACACCACAACTGTCAACTCTCAACTGTCCACTGTCAACTGTTCGTCGTTATCTCAAATCAACACGTCTCGTCCTATTATTTTCCCCCGTTGTCAAGAATAAAGTTCGCGTCCCGCTTGGCAGGATGAAACGAATTTCTCCTGATATGGCGCTTTCTCTAACTATGCCCCCTGCCCTTCTGACTTTGATGCCTGAAGTGCCGATGTCGCTTGTTTTTAATTGAGTGACTCTTCTCCATTTGCCGTTAAATTCAGCCTCAATGCCAAAGTCATAGAGAACGGCATTCGTGGTTACTTCGTCAACAGAATTAACTGTTACAACTCCGCGTGCGAGTGAAAAGTTGTTATAAGGGTCAAGTTCATTTGCAACACTATATTTTATAAGCTGTGAACGTAATGACGGCGGTCTTTTTCTTGCCGCATTTGATGCCGCTACATAGACTCTAAATTCCGCGCCGGGTGCAATTCTTCGAGTTGCCTCTTCCCACCTATTATTGGTGAGTTCTACACTTCTTACTAACACAGTAACTTCTTCATCGAGGGGCACAATCCTGTCAGAGCCTATAGTAAAACGAAATTCTTCATCTATTACAACCGAAATATTGTTAATACTGACTTTATGCTTCTGCGTTCCTTCTACAACCCAGCCGGCTGTACCCTGCATAGTGCCGATTGCCGGGTTAATTCTGATTCGGGGGGCTTTGCCCATAGCTGGAACCTGCAAAGTCAACGGCAAAGAGGGCAGAGCGATTCCGTCTTCATCGTTCGTGTTTTCAGCTGCCTTTGTGCGCACAAACACGGGCTGTCTTCTGTCATGTAACGGCACTCGCGCCCATTTTCTTGTGTCGTCGTTAAAACCTTCACGAGGGGCGAGCCATTTATCGGTGTTGCGCAATCTGTATTCTGAATTAACCCCTATGTCAACAAACGCCACCGCTTCTTCAGTGCTGTATGTGATGTGTTGATTCACGTTCATTTTCGCTGGGGCTGTCGCGACTTGCTCAAAATTAAATTCCATGAACCCTGCCGTGTCTGTGGGTTCTAAATTTTGCCAGGTGTCGGCTGTTAAAAAGCTTTGTCTGTTGGTGGCGGCGGAGTTGGTGGAAAGAACAAGCCGCCCCGCGCCCTTGATTATTCTTGAAGTGTCCCAGGTGTGGCCGGGTGAGAGTTCGGTTGCTTTTATGTCTTTCCAACCGGCAAAACTTGAAGCGCGCGCACGTGGGAGAAACGCATACGATTTAAAATACCATTCGTCATTCCAACCGCTGTCAGAGCGCACGGCATGGCTTAAATCTAAAATATAAGCATTTAAATGCTCGGTGTTAATATTTCGATTAACGGCATCGCCATAGCGTTTCCCTGAGACTATTTCAACGATTTTAGATGTAAAGTCACCATTATAGCCGCTTGAGGTGAAAGCCGCGCTGTATCTTTCTTTGGTTCCGGCAGGAACGAGTATTTCCTCCACCGGAGAATCGCCGAAAATTTTATTGCCGAATGTGGGCGGCGTGTTCGCATAAAATCTCACAGTCCTTAAATTATCGCACTGTTCAAAAGCCAAATCGTTTATACTTGTGACATTGCGTGTGAATTCTAACGATGACATTTTCGATTCGGAAAACGCCTCTCTTCCGATGTTGACATTCCCACTGCCTGAAAAATTAACATGCCTAAGTTCTGGTGTTCTCGCGAAAGCGCGACCGGGTATGTTAACCCCGTCCTGACTGAATGAAACCCTTCTGAGGGCTGTGGCTCCAAACGTAGCACTTACTACGGGGTCGATTGGGTCTGCACCAAAGTCTGTAACGTTTGAGAGATTTATAGTCGTAAGACTCCACGCAGCCCCAAACGCAGCGTAGCCTATTCTTGTAACAGTGGGGGGTAGATATACACCTGTTATATGGTTGTTGTTTATAAATGCCTGGTCACCTATAGCGACAACCGGAATGCCGCTGTCTGTGGCAGCGGGAATTCTGACAAAAGTGCCGGTGCCACGCCAACTTCTAACCGTTGCGGTTCCGCCTGATATTTCATAAAGAAAACCGTTTTCTTCCAATGCGCCCACGCTTAAATTAACGGCAGGCACAAGGCTCACCATCAACAAAAGCGACATAACAACTGCGAAAATCCTTTTCGTTTTAAACATAATAAATACCTCACTTTATATTAATTAGTATAATTATACCAATATATTGTTGCCATGAAAAGCGACTGTGGGGGGTATTGTGTATTAAAATTATATTCAAGCTTTTGAGCAATAATTGAGTAATATATTCGTAGATATAAACATAAATATTTAAACAGCAATTTGAATAAAAGACGTGCAGCAAGAGTAGTTTTTCATAACTCATTGATGCAGGGAAGGGATGGTTCTTTAAAATGATTGAATATCTGTCGGAAGGGGAACTCTATTGTCGTGAGGATAATAAATATCGGATAAGCTCTAAAAAAACGCTGGAGGAGCTGAAGCTTTTAAATATCACCGCCGAGGCCCCCTGCGTTGTTTGTGACAGCCAGCATAATCTTATTGTCGATTTCGGTTTTATGAAAGGTTTAGTCCCCCGTGAAGAGGGGGCTGTCGGAATTGACACCGGGCGAACCCGTGACATAGCCCTTATTTCGCGTGTAAACAAGCCAATTTGTTTTAAAGTCACAGGGTTTTCGATTGACAATTTCGGAAAAGAAATTGCCCTGCTTTCAAGAAAAGCGGCGCAACTTGAATGTATCGAAAACTATATTTCAAAACTCACAAAAGGGGATATTGTAAAGGTGAAGGTAACCCACCTTGAACAGTTCGGCGCGTTTGTGGATATAGGCAGAGGATTGTCCTCACTTATTCCTATAGACTCAATCTCTATATCACGCATTTCACACCCCTCTGACAGATTTTATATCGGGCAGCAAATTTTCGCCGTGGTAAAAGAAAAAGAAGAGGGAAAAATAACCCTCTCTCACAAAGAACTGCTCGGCACATGGAGCGAAAACGCCGCCGGATTTTCGGTGGGCGAAACCGTTGCAGGAATTGTACGCTCTATAGAGGGGTACGGGATTTTTATAGAACTCTTACCCAACCTCGCAGGCTTAGCAGAACTTAAAGACAATATATTCGTAAACCAACAGACAAGCGTTTACATAAAGGCGATTGTACCTGATAAAATGAAAATCAAGCTAATTATAGTTGATGCCTTCAGCGAGGGATACATCAATCACAGCTATAATTATTTCAAAAGTTCAGGCAGAATAGACCGTTGGGTTTATTCCACCCCCGAATCGGGAAAGCTAATAGTATCAGACTTCCGCTAATTGTCAATTGTCAATTGTACATTGTCAATTGTTCGTCAACTGTATTACAGCAGCTTTATTGCTGCCATAAGCATCAGGATTAGTCCGCTTAACCATGATAGGTTAAAGTTTAGTTTTCCGGCTGTTTTATTTCCTATGTGACAGCCCAACGGAAGCATTATTAAGTGCAAAACAAGTGACGACATAAAAACTGCCGTAACGCTAACCTGTCCCAACGCCGCGCCAAAACCGATTGCCGCGCCGTCAAGGGACAGGGCAAGCGCAAGGCCCGCCGCCTCAAAACAAGATATTGTCTTTGAAGCGTCTAAATCCGCTTTCTCGGGGTCAGCGTAGAGGTTAAGAATAAATCTGAAATTAAACGCCGAGAACTTAATCCTCAAAAGGCTGTCACCCGACTTATTATATTTGCGGATTATAGACTTTGTTATGCTGTCAAAAAGTTTAAGCGTGCCAATAATAAACAACACCCAAAAGCTTGCGATAGTGGTTAATGAAGTGGGTAAAAATTCTCTCAAGAATTCGCCGAAAAACAAAGACAATCCCAAAACACAACTACAAACAACGGTTATTACAATTACCGATAAGAACGGAATTTTGATTTTATTGTTGCCGTAAGCAAAGCTTGCCGCCAAAGCATCTAAAGAGCAAGATGCGGCTATGATGAACCCCTCAAGCAAGTAAATCACCTCAAATAATATTTAATATAATATTATATTCAGTGGGAAGTATAGTGTTAAACAGAAAGGAAGTCTTAAAATGTATGTAGTATTACAGCGAAAACATGTGTTTGTGTTTTTAATCGCAGTTTTATCGGCATTTGGTTTGTTGGTGGGAATGTCAAGTGTCATCGGCGAAAACAAGAGCGATGAACGTCTCCCTGCTTTTGCGCACAGCCACAAAGTGGGAGAGTATAAAATATATCTCACCTTTGACGATGGCCCGTCTCCGACCACGGACAAGGTGTTAGATGTTCTGAAAGAGCATGAAATTAAAGGCACGTTCTTTGTAATCGGCCCTGAAGATAACGAGCCGTCAATCTATAATCGTATTATTGACGAAGGGCACTCAATGGGGCTTCACAGTTTTTCGCACAAAACCGATATAATTTACCGCACATCGCAAGAGTATATTGAAGATTTTGAACGGCTTAGGGATTATATTTTCAAGCAAACAGGAACAATTCCCGACTTTTGCCGCATGGTGGGAGGGAGCAACTCTCGCCACTGCACCAAAAGAACGCGGCAGGAAATAGTAAACTACTTCACCAAAAACGGCTACAAATGCTATGATTGGGACATCGACCCCAAAGACTCAGGGGCATACGCGCTGAGTGCTGTTGATATAGCACAAAACATTATAAATGAAGCACAAAAAATGCCCGACCGCGACCTTGTAATACTCCTGCATGACGACAAAATCAGAAAAACCCTGCCCGATGCACTGAAAATAGTAATCCCATATTTCATCGAGCAAGGTTATGAATTCAGCACTTTAAGCGCGAACACTGTGCTTAATGGGAGTAGTGCGGCGGTAAACTGATGACAGTTGACGGACAATTGACAATGTACAATTGACAATTGACAATTATTAAAATATACCCCCCACAGTCCCTTTTAAAGAAGGGGCTGTTTTGGTATAATTTAGTTTGATACTATTTTATTAAAGAGAGGGTTTAAGTTATGAGAACTAAAATAATAGCAATATTCATGTCATTGGTTCTAAGCGTGGGCTTTTTTCCGGGGGTTTATTTAAGTGTAGAGGCCAATGTTAATGTGGTGGGTGATGGGTGGAGCCTTAACAACGGCACACTTAGAATTGAGAATGACGATGGTATGCACGAATGGAGCGAGACCGGAAAACACAAATATAGACTTGATGTTCGACATATTGTTCTTCATTGGCCGGTAAGCGGCATAAATGGTTGGGCGTTTGCTGAATGTATAAACTTGACAAGTGTAATCATACCCGATTCCATTGAGATAATAGGTTATAATGCGTTTGCTTCGTGTGTAAACTTAAAAACCTTAGTAATCGGCGCTGAAGTGGAACGTACGTCAGGAAATACATTTGAAAATTGTCGCAGTTTAGAGACTGTAGTCTTCAAAAGACAAGAACCGGCATACACTTACTTCGGCGACATATTTAGGGGTGCCCCTTCAACTATGAAAGTTTATGTCCCCAGGGGCGCGGAAAGAGCCTATGAAAATGTGGCACCCGGGGCTGAAAAGGCGGGGCTAAGGGCTAATGGCAATGGTTGGCTCTTATATAATGACGGTTTTCTGCTTATACTGCATAATTTTGGCATGGAAGAATGGGTGAGGGACGGTGGCGCATATAAAGCCGATATCACCAAGGTCACTACCTCATATGATGTGTCAAGAATAGAAGATAGGGCATTTTCAGGTTGCACAAAATTAGAGAGTGTTACGTTTTCACCGCGTATCGAATACATCGGCACTGATGCGTTTAAAGACACTGCTTTGAAGAGCGCGATTATTCCCGATTCGGTTCACACTATAAACGCGGGGGCGTTTTCGGGATGTAGTGAGTTGACTGAGGTGAAACTTCCGGATAACCCTCACTTTACCGTTATACAAAATGATGCGTTTAAAGGCACAGCTATATCTTCAATTATACTGCCTGAGAGCATTGAACTTATAAATGATGGGGCGTTTGATTCTTGCGTAAATCTGTACGACATCAACTTTGGCGATAAGCTAAGAAGCATAGGTGAAAACTCGTTTCGCGGCACAAGGCTAATTGAGGTGTTCATCCCCAATAGTGTGACGAGCATAGGCGTGGGTGCGTTTCATAATGCCTCTGATTTAGAAGTCGTGTCAATTAGCGCGAACGTGACGACTATAAACGATAACACCTTTAGCGGGACGGCTTTGAAGCATTTGACAATCCCCGATAAAGTGACAAGCATAGGTAAGGGGGCATTTGAAAATTGCAAATATTTAGAAACAGTGTTAATCAGTGACGGCATGAACAGCATAGGCGACTCGGCATTTGCTGATTGTGCAGAATTAAGAGAAATAACTTTTAAAGGCATGACTCCGCCGTCAACATTTGGTGAGAATGTCTTTTCCGGTGTCTCGCGAAGTCACGCGAAAATAGTTGTCCCGGCAAGCGTAAAGCCGCTGTATGAAGCCATGCCCGCGTTAGAAGGGTTTACCATTGTGGGGGAAACTCGCGGCACTGACTGGTCGTTTGTTGATGGCACGCTCACAATTGAGAGCAATGACGGCATGATTCGATATCCGCTTGAATCGATTGAACTTGAGGATTCCTTCAGACTAAGCGTTCACACACTTGTTCTTGGAGAAGATGAGCCACTAATCATGGGAATCGGCGTGGCATCATTCGGGCGTATTTCTTTTCCCCCGGGTTATCCGAACATGACAAGCGTGAAATTCGCCGAGAACGATGCACTTCAAATGATATTAGCTTATGCATTTCATGGGGCAGGTCTGACTTCGCTGACAATTCCCGACAGCGTTGAACAAATAGGCATGGGGGCATTTGACGGCTGTGACAAATTAACAGAAGTTATAATCGGCAGTGGCGTGAGACAAATTGAAGAAGACGTATTTGAAGATTGCACAAGCTTAACAAGAATAACCTTCAAAGGTGAAGCCCCGTCATTGAGCAATTTTGGGCATAACGTCTTTAAAAACGTGCCGTCAAACGCAATTGTTTTTGTCACTAAAGGCAAAAGAGCAGCATATTCTGCCCTGTTGGCTGTTCGCGGCTATAACTTCAGAGTTGTAGAATTGTCAATGGGAAACGGCTGGATTTTAGATGAAAACGGCTTACTTACTATAGAAAATGCTGACGGCATGAATGACTGGCTTAAAAACGGAAGAACTCCCGAAAACATAGCGCAGGTGCGTGAGGTTAACATTCACGACGGCGTAAAAATAATAGGTGAAAGAGCTTTCGCTGACACAAGGCTAACAGCGGTGAATATTCCCGATAGCGTTGAAACCATAGGCGTTGAGGCGTTCGCTGATTGTGTGAAATTAACGAACGTGACATTACCAAATAACCGAAGATTTATTACCATAAATGCAGGGACGTTTCAAAATTCGGGGTTGACTTCAATAACAATTCCCGATAACGTTAAAAATATCGGCGACATGGCATTTTTCAATTGCGATGGCTTGAAGAGCGTGAATATTGGCAACAACACTATGTTTGTGGGTGTGAAAGCGTTCGCCGACTGCACGCTGTTGACAAACGTTACTTTCGGTGATGGCGTTGAACTCATAGCCGACAGGGCATTTGCTAACTGTGTGGGGTTAACACACATAATTTTCACAAACCCGACTCCACCGCCACTTTTTGACAAAGAAACTTTTGAAAATGTCTCACCCGAAACAGCGACAGTTTATGTCCCCATGGGCGCGACAGCGGAATATGAAGCAGTACCCGCGTTGGAAGGTTTTAACGTTATCGAAACGACAGCCGAAGGCCCCGACTGGACGTTGATAAACGGATTGTTGGCTATAGAAAGCGACATCGGCATGGCGGATTGGGTGAATGTCGGAAGGTCTTTTTCGGGTAACATAGAAGCGGTAAATAACGTTTCGATTAAAAACGGCGTTACAAGCATAATCGCCGACTCATTTTCGGGTTGTGTGAATTTGAAGAGCGTGAGCCTTCCCGAAAGCGTGAAAACTATAGGCGACAACGCATTTTCGGGTTGCGTGAGTTTGGCGAACGTGACAATTCCCATGGGTGTTGAAAGCACAGGCAACGGAGTATTTTCTGGTTGCACAGGCTTAAAAATCATGACTTTCGCAAGCCCGACACCGCCCTCATTTGGGGTTGATGCGTTTGACGGCGTGCCGCCTGACGAAATGGTGATTTACGTCCCCGAAGGCGCGCGTGGGTTGTATAACTCGACTTTGCCGTTCAGTTCGTTTGAAATTAAAGAAGTAACCGAGATGGCACACGGCATTAACTGGCTCTTATCTAAAGACGGCAAGCTGACTATAGAAACTGATGCCGGTATGGACGACTGGTGCGCTAACGGCAGAAACTCATCAGGCAACATAGCGGCGGTGCAAGAAGTTATTCTTCAAGAAGAGGTGACTGCTATAGGCGCGAGCGCGTTTGCGGGTTGCATAAACTTTAATAAAATCGAAATTCCCGACAGCGTTGAAACCATAGGCGTGAGTGCGTTTGCAGGGTGTGTTAACTTAAGTGAAATAGAAATCCCCGACAGCGTGAAGACTATAGGCGCGAGTGCATTTGCGGACTGCATAGCTTTAAACGAAATTGAAATTCCCATCGGCGTTGAAACTATAAGCGCGAACGCGTTTTTCGGTTGCTCGGCGTTAACACAAATAAATGTCGCACAAGACAATCCCCATTTCAGTAGCAATGACGGAATACTATTTAATAAAAACGCGACAGCTCTCTTAGTATATCCGGCGGGAATTTTGGGGAATTACACAATTCCCGATGGTGTGACGAGTGTAGGCGCGGGGGCGTTTGCCTTGTCAAGATTACGAAATGTCATAATTCCCGACAGCATTGAAACGCTCGGCGACGCGGCATTTAACAACTGCGCCGCGTTAGTAAGCATAACCTTTAAAGACGTAACACCGCCCTCGTTCGGCAATAATGTCTTCGGCGGCGTGCCGTCAGGCATTCCGGTTTATGTTCCACGCACGGCAAAAGCGGCGTATGAAGCACTTGAGCAATTGGAAGAATTTACTATTGTGGAAATTTCCGTTATAGGGTTGGGCTGGACATTAAGTGAAAACGGTGTCTTATTTATAGAAAGCGATATAGGAATGTCAGACTGGGCAAACAACGGAAGAACAGACGACAATATAGCCGCGGTAAGCGAGGTTATTATTCACAATAATGTAACAAGCATCGCTGACGTCGCTTTCAATCAATGCGTAAATTTAAGCGAAATAGTAATCCCCGAAAATGTGACGATTATAAACGATTTCGCCTTCGGCAGCACAGGGTTAACCGAAGTGAGCTTCCCTGAAAGTGTAACAAGCATAGGCGATTATGCATTCATTGGTTGTGCAAAGTTAACAAGCGTGTCTTTTGAAAAGAAACCGACACCGCCCATTTTCGGCATTGGTGTCTTCATTGATGTGCCGTCAGGCATACCGGCTTATGTCCCCCGCAGCGCGAGGACGGCATATGAAGCAATTGAGCAGTTGAGCGAATTTTCCATTGTTGGAGTTGGGAATATCGCCGAAGGTGATGACTGGGTTATAGACGGAAACGGCTTGCTCACAATAAAAAGCGACATCGGCATGAACGACTGGGAAAGCAACGGCAGAAACCCCGAAAATATAGCGGCAGTGCAAGAAGTGATTATCACGAACAACGTCACGAATATAGCCGCAAATGCGTTTCAAAATTGCGTGAATTTAACAAGCATTTCAATCGGAAACAGCGTTGCGATTATAAACTGCGTATTTGAGGGCTGCACCGCGTTAGCGCAAATAAAAGTCGCACTTGACAATCCTCATTTCAAAGACATTGACGGGGCATTATTCAGCAAAGATGAAACCAAACTCTTGCGAGTGCCGCCCGAAAGTGCAAGAGAGTATGTCGTCCCCAATAGCGTGACTCAAATAGGCGAGCGGGCATTCTCCGATTGCACAAAGTTAACAAGCATAACCTTTGTAAAGAAACCAACACCACCCGTTTTCGGCAGTAATGTCTTCAGCGGCGTGCCGTCAGGTTTGCCGGCTTATGTTCCCCTTAGCGCGAAAGCGGCGTATGAAGCAGTTGGAGAGTTGGCAAGGTTTAACATTATCGGGTTTGGTAATGTCGCCGAGGGTGACGACTGGTATATAGACGAGCGCGGCTTGCTCACAATAGAAAGCGACATCGGCATGAGCGACTGGGAAAGCAACGGCAGAGAAAATATAGCGGCAGTGAAAGGAGTGAGCATCAGAAACAACGTCACAAATATAGTCGCAAATGCCTTTCAAAATTGCGTGAATTTAACAAGCGTAACAATCGGAGACAGCGTGGCGGTTATCGACTGTGTGTTTGAAGGTTGCACCGCGTTAGCGCAAATAAAAGTCGCACTTGACAATCCTCATTTCAAAGACATTGACGGGGTATTGTTTAACAAAGCTGAAACTGAACTCTTGCGAGTGCCGCCCGAAAAAACAGGAAACTATGCAATTGCTGACAGCGTGACAATTATAGGCAAAAGCGCGTTTAGCTCATCGAAGTTGACGGGCGTAATAATACCACAAAACGTAACAAGCATAGGTGAGAGCGCGTTTAATTTATCAAGATTGACGAGCGTGACTTTCAGAGGTTCGACACCGCCCCAAATCGGCAATAATGCCTTTAGCGGCGTGTCTACAGACATACCGGTTTACGTCCCACGCGGCGCGAAAGCGGCGTATGAAACAGTCGATGAGTTAAGAGATTTTATCATTACGGAAATTTTTGAAATAGGCGTAGGCTGGGAACTATATGAAAACGGCGCGTTGTTTATAGAAAACGATTTAGGCATGGACGGTTGGGCAAACGCTCAAGTTGACAGAGCTATAGTTAAAACAGTTAATATTCATGACGGCGTGACAAAAATAAGCGACTCGGCATTTAGTAACTGTGTGAATTTAACCAACCTGCAAATTCCCGAAGGCGTGACAGACATAGGAGCCTCGGCGTTTGACGGCGCAGGATTAACCGAAATTCAACTCCCCCCTAATATCACCGGAATAAGAAATTACACGTTTAGAAACACAAAGCTGTCTGAAATCATAATCCCAGACAGCGTAGTGAGCATAGGCGTTGCGGCTTTTGCCAATTGCGCAAATTTATCAAACGTAACAATCGGCGAAGGCGTGACAGACATAAGCACTCTCGCATTTGAAAATTGCACGAGCTTAACAAGCATAATCTTCAAAAGCAAAACACCACCCAATTTCGGCGGTAATGTCTTCAACGGTGTCGCTAAAGAGGGCGTGATTATAACCGTGCCATACGGCGCGAAGGCGGCTTATGAAGCAGGAAGTGCGTTAGAAGGTTTTGAGATTGTTGAAATCCCATTTGACCCATGCGGTGAAATTTGCAAAGGCCCGGGCAGATGTGACGAGCCATGCTTATATAGAATGGGCGACTGCAACCAAGACGGCAAAATAAATATAGCCGACTTGACTTATCTTAAATACGCGATTGTAGGGGCACTGCCCCCAACACCCGAATGTTTTATAGCCGGGAATAGCACTATCGGTTCAGACGATATAGGGCGGCTTAGGAATTATTTGACGAGAAAGTCGCTGGAGTTGTGACGGACAGTTGACAATTGAGAGTTGACAGTTATGTAGGGGACGGGCTTGCCCGTCCCGATTTTTTTGCCCGTCCCGAAATTTTCAGATGTTTGCGAGAGACGGGGTGGGCAAGCCCACCCCTAACCTACAACCCAGGGTTTTTACAAACATTTGCTATTTCGGGACGGGCAAGCCCGTCCCCTACAACCCGTCCACGCAAGCGGACACCATTATTTTTACTTTAAAAAAAGCCCGGAAATATACCCATAATATACCAAAACCTCCCTTGTATGTTCCAAGAAAGTATGTTATGATGTTAGTATGAAAAAATGCGACTTGCGATTGTATTGGCCGCAAGGCGTATTTTTTATGAAAATTTTTAAAGAAAGGTTGGTTTTAAAAATGGGAAAAGAAAAAACTGAAAAACGCATTATGAGTCTTGACTTAGTGCGTAGAAAAGAGTATAATAGGAAAGGAGGTGTTTCTGCATGAATGTAACTTATAAAAATTTAGAACACGCTAAGGTGAGGATTAACGAATTCGGTAATGTTTTCTTTAACGCAACAAAGCCGGGCGAATACATTTTAACTTTTGAATTTGTTAACAATAGGGGGAGACACATTACCAAAAAACATACAGTTACGGTATTTCGCACGATTATAAAATTCGCTCAACCTATAGAAGTTTCAACTAAAGGCGGCGGTTTTGCGTATTATTCAGTACCAGTCCTTTCTAATAAACATCACATGGGAACTTTCGCCGAAACATTTGCAAAGCCCGAGGATGAGACAAAGGCTCATAAATATGAAGTTCACGGGATTGTTTTTTGGGATAAACAGTATTGGGCGCAAACCAAAATCTCAGGTAAAAAGGCTTATGTTCAGATTGAACATATTGAGTTTAAGCCTAATGAAATGGCAGAAATCGAGAAAAGCATTGCTTCTTTAAACACAAAAAAATCTGCCACAAAGGATGGATTTGTGCAATGGTATTATCCTATACCCAACCGCGCCGGGGTAAGGAAAGCACTTCCCGTAATTGTTCACATGAACCCCGGTCCATGCCTTGCATACTCAGTTATGATGGGACATTATTATAGATACGCGCATAAAAAATATAGCGACCCTAATAAATTTTTTAACGAAAAAGTCAGCACTTATTACAACCCATCAATAGGTGCCTTGTGGGGAAATTTTGCTACCGTTCATACCTTTGACCGCAAAACATTACAAGACGAATTGAAAAAAGGAAATCCGGTTATTGTTTCAGGCAACAACGGGCGCATAGACCATTTTGTTTTGGCTGTGTCGTATTCCGGGAACGCCAACGACACTGTTTATGAAGATGACAAAATAATAATCATTGACCCTCTTGAAGAGACTCCTTTCCCAACGACTTACAAAGATTTTAAAATCGATTTCCCAAATGACACAACTCAATTTGCAAACAACCAATACCCAATGTTCACGTTTCATTAAACAGAAAGGGAAAACATGAAAAAAACAATAAGCATTCTACTAACGGCATATATTCTTACGGGTTGCTTCGCGCAGCCCGTAAGAGAACCTTTGCAGTCGGAAAATAGATACGTTACCGAAGATACTCGTGAGAAGATTGAAGAAATCCCTCGTGAAGTTGAGCATGATTTTTCCGCGCTTGAGCTTTTAGGCTATTACATAGACGAAAAAGAACGTGTTATGATAAAAGGTGACTGGAAAATTGAGTGCGAAGCCGATATTTACAGAAAATACATCTTCGGAACTTGGCAAGGTCTAAGTTGGGCGAATGAAAACGACTATTTGATTATAGATGACTCTCAACACAACAACTGTACAAACTGGCTCAATGGTGGACACTATCAAAAAGAAAACACAATTATTTTTGTGAGCCACGGCACGGCTACAACGGGGATTTTTTGGTTAAACATCGACAATCCGGGTGTAATGTATTGTGCTGAAGTTTCAGCAACACATGTAGACGATGCCGGTGTGGAATATTACACAGGCTATGACATAAATAATTTTCAAAACTTCAATATAAATATTTTAACAAAAACCGACTTGCCGATAAACCAACCCGAGAATAATTTTTTAAGCACGCTGAGATTATATGAGTTCAGTGATTATTACGAAATTGAAAGAAATTTGCTTTTTAATATAGAATACACGTCACAGGCAGGTATTCGTTTTTCAAAAGGACAATTTGTCCAAACGCCAACATATCTTGTTAGTGAGGAGTCGGAAAAACTTGTTTTTCGCTCCACTTTGATTAACCCTTATTACGAAAATGGCAATATAGATATAATTTATACTATTGAAAAAGAGAACGATTCATGGGTTCGTGAGCTTGAAATTTTAACAGAAGCAGGTGCCTCGCCGAAATCTGCCACCGGCGGCTCGCCGGCTGAAATAACATATACCGAGTATGAAAAAGATTTGGTGGGTTTTAGTGTGGTAGCATATTTAATTGAAACCACCTTTGTTATCTTTGTTGTCGAGGGAACGGAATATGAACCTGAAACTTCGACATTTACAATAGAGCTATATTCCAAACAAAAAAATTTGAGGGTAAAAGCCCAAGTTGTTGAGCCGGTCTTTGAAAACCGGAAATTAATAGCTATTAAAAGCCCTGTGACTCTCAGCCATTGGAATGATGACGAGGGAATGTACGTAAACGGTATCCCAAAACTGCATGAGGAAAATATTCACTCAGAGCAGTACGACAGCGATAAAAAAGCATTGACGGTTAGTACTGCATTAGGAATGGTAAATAGCAGAACCTACAGGTTATTTTCCCTTGAACGCTTAGAATATGAACCTGACACCTCACTTTGGACTATATATGCGAGTTCGTTTCATGACAACGAGCTTGTGAAACTACAGGTTCCCGAGGCGAAGCTTGAAGACGATGGAGAACTTGTAACATTTGGTTCGACTTCTGTTAGTTTTTGGGACGAGGAACGGCAAGAGTACGTTTTGTCGCATTACTAAAGCTCATTGTATGTGAGTTCTTGAAAAAAGTTTGAAAGCAATTCTGTACACTGTAGGGGACGGGCTTGCCCGTCCCTAATTTGACAAACAATTTGACAAACGCGGCAAAATATGCTATACTATACAAAAAGAGGTGATTAAAATTTCAGCTCATGAACAAAAGCACGATGAAGGTTATAAGTCGTTGCTGTCAAAAAAAGAAAACTTTTTACACTTTCTTAAAAAATACATAGCCGCGCCATGGACAGCAGATATATCAATTGACGATATTGAAAAAATTGACAAGAGCTTTATTACGCGCGAGTACAGAAAAACAGACTCCGATTTGATTTACAAGCTTAACATGAACGGCTCTGAGGTCTATCTGTATGTGCTGTTAGAAATGCAGTCAACTGTTGATTTTACAATGCCGTTCAGATTGCTGAGATACATG
>WRLV01000053.1 GCA_009777445.1 Oscillospiraceae bacterium
TAATCGAACTCGAATATTGAATCTTGCTCACGGTATCAGGGCAAATCAGCGAATCAACCGTCATTGCGCGCGCGGATTTCAGCGTAACCTCACCAAAGTCATCAAAAACCGTATAAAGCGTATTATTATTCGCAAGCTCACGCTCTAAAGCGTTGTGGACAATCCGTCCAATAGTATTTTCCTTTTCTTCTCCATAGGGAATGACATGGGTTGTTTTTGCTATAAAGCCGGTTTTAAGTTCAAGCTCGTCACAAATTGTACGTAGTACTTGTGAAGCACGCGCGTTTCTATACACTAAGCTGTAACTATTCTTGAAGTAACGAATCTGGTCACACGCCATAACTTCCCAAAATCGCCCGTCAGCACTCAACCTTCGAGTGAATATGAAAACACTTTTCTCCCATCAACGAAAAACGCGACTTTATTTCCCTCTGAAATATTTAACTCATCGTCAATCAAAGCCGCAAACCTAAGCACCCCCGGCATTCTCACGCGGTAACTCGTAAGAGTAACACCATCTCTCACAGACGGAATCAAAATGTCACCCTCGCTGTTTCTTATTTTTAACTCGTAGTTCATACTACTTCCTTTCTGCACATATAAGTGCGGTCAAAGTCACAGATAATCTATTATCTGCGCCGACTAAATTTTAATACTGCACGTTAACGTAGTTACAATATAACACACAAACCAACGCTTGTCAACCCTAAAATGCAAAATTATTTTGCGTTTTTTGAATTTTGTAACTTCTCACAAATTTTACGTATGAGCTTTGTTTGTTTTGACGAAAAATATATGAGGATTGCGTGCGGCTGTGGCGACACCATAACTGTCAACTCTCAACTGTCAATTGTCAACTGTTCGTCAATTGTCAAAATGCCTGTAAAACGCTTTCCTTACTCCTTCGGCGGTGTTTTTTCCGCCTACTTCGTAGGCTACTCTTTCCCATGAGTAGCCGTATAGACAGCGGAATGTCAGAATTTGCCTAATTCGGCTGTCTTGAATGCTGTTGATAAAATCTGTCAGTTCGAGTTGTTGCCTTATCAAATCTTTGATTTTGTCTTCAATTTTCTTTCGCATAGTCTCAATCAAAGTTTTGTCGTCAATAAACTTAACATGCTCAAAATCTGTTGCAAATGGCTTAAATTCATTCAGCCGCTTTCTGAGTAACCATATTTCCCGATTAAGGATATGTAGCTCTTTAAGTCTTTTTCTTGTCATGATGTATTCCTTTCCTGCTTTTATTTAACTTCTTGCTTTGCCTTGATTTCGTTAACGTGTTCACATTATAACACACCGTTGCGTATGTGTCAACCCTAAAATGCAAAAATATTTTGCATTTTTTGAATTTTGTGAATTTTGCCAAATTTTACTTATGAACTTTGTTCGTTTTGACGAAAAATATAAAAATAATTTTGATTTTTAGCACTCATTTTCAATCCCCCTTTCTGCATTAAATAATCATGTAACTATTATAACACAATGAAACGGACATTTTGGGACAGGATTTTAATTTATTTTTGAAACAAAAACACCGCCCGACAAAAACTGCCGGGCGGTGTAGCTGTTATAATTTTAAATCCGTCGCCGCAAGGCGACACCGTAACTGTCAACTCTCAATTGTCAACTGTCAACTGTCCGTCAACTCTTTAATAGAACTCACCAACCCCGCGATGCCTTGTATTTGTGAGGGGATGATGATTTTTGTTGCTTTTCCGTCGGCGGCTTTGGCGAACGCTTCAAGGGATTTAATGGTTAACACGTTATCGGCAGGGTTAGATTCGTTAAGCAATCGAATACCCTGTGCCGTTGCTTCTTGAACTTTCAAAATTGCAACTGCTTCACCCTCTGCTTCTTTTATTTTGGCTTCTTTGATAGCCTCGGCTTGCAAAATTGTTGATTGTTTATCCGCTTCGGCGGCGAGAATAACCGATGCTTTTTTGCCTTCAGCAACGAGAATTGCCGATTTCTTTTCGCCTTCAGCGCGAAGAATCGACTCGCGGCGTTCGCGTTCGGCTTTCATTTGTTTTTCCATGGCATCTTGTATTTCGCGTGGGGGAACGATATTTTTAAGCTCAACGCGGTTGACTTTAATGCCCCACGGGTCAGTCGCTTCATCGAGAATTGTTCTCATCTTTGAGTTAACAAGCTCTCTTGAGGTGAGCGTTTCGTCTAACTCTAAGTCGCCAACCATGTTTCTGAGTGTGGTGGCGGTGATTTTTTCGAGAGCCAACAGTGGGTGGTCGATGCCGTAGGTATAGAGTTTGGGGTCAACGATTTGAAAATAAACCACGGTATCAATCTGCATGGTAACATTGTCTTTAGTAATAACCGGTTGCGGCAGAAAGTCGCCGACTTGTTCTTTTAGAGTCACCTGCTTTGAAATTCTGTCGATGAACGGAATTTTAAGGCGAAGCCCGGTTGTCCAGGTTTCACGATAGCTTCCGAGACGTTCTATAACGAACGCTTTCGCTTGCGGAACTACCCTTATATTTGTGATGATTAAAAGAATAACCACCACTGCTATTGTCGCTATTACATATTCCATAATAAATTTCTCCTTCAAGTTTTTATTTTTAAATTTTTAGGGTGGAATGTGTTTGCGCGCCCTCTTCAATGTCGATTTTTTCAGCTTCCACAATTAATTTCACGCCCTCTAAGCGGTTGACCGTAATAATCTCACCGACATCAAACACCGTCAAGTTATCTTGAGCGCGCGCCGTCCAAATTTGCCCCAAAACCTTCACCTGCCCAGTGGCGGAAAGATTTTCAATTTTTTCGACAACCACGCCTTGTTCACCGACAAAACGGTCGGCGTTAGTCGGGATTGCCTTGCGCGAAAATTTCTTAACAAACGGCCTTGTCAGCGGCAGCAAAATCGCACTTGTTACGACAAAAGAAATAATTTGAGCCGCAAAGTTTTCCGGCGCGAACGCGCTCACAAAAACCGCAACCAAAGCCCCGCAGGCAAACCAAATTGTGGCAAGGTTAAATGTGAAAACCTCGATTAAAATAAGTAAGACCATGACAATAACCCAAATCCACATAATGTCCATATTAATCACCCCCTATATTATATAGTTATTATAACATTATAAATTCAATCTGTCAACCGACAAAAAACCCGAATAAAAAACGCTGAATGTTTTTATTCGGGTTTGCTGTTATTTTGGTATTATTTTTCAGCGTTTTCTTTTGCCAAACGTTCAAGTTCACTGAAATCGTGGTTTTGATATGCGTCAAGTATTTCCTGCGCCAATTGAGGGTCTAAGCTTGAAAGGTCATACTCAGACGGAATTTCGATTGGAATTTCCGCAAGCGTCGCCCCAACCGGAGAGCCTCCGGTGGCATCCGGAGAGTCGCCGGCGACATCCGGTGAGTCAGGCTCTAAATAAGACGAAAGCTCACTATAAACATTTACGCTGAATATTTGTTTGCCTGTATTATCTATGTGATAATCGTTATAATAAATCATCTCGCCCACGGGTGTCGGCTCAAGGCCTTTCTTTTTAAGCTCGGTGAGTATTTCGGGCAATGCTTGTGTCGTGTTTTCAAGGTCATTGTGGAAGAGCAAGATTGAACCCGCAACACTCTTGTCAATGATTCGCCTTTTTATTGTTTCACTGTCCGGTCCCTGCCAGTCTATGCTGTCCGCTGACCATTGAATGAATTTGTAGCCCATTCCCTCAATAGTGGCGACAGATGTGGTGTCGTGTTCGCCATACGGGCCGCGATACAGTTTGGGCTGTTTCTTGGTTAGCATTGTGATTTTGCGCTCTGCTTCTTTGGTGTCGGCGATGAGACTGTTTATGTTCATACCTTTAATGTGTGGGTGAGCGTTTGAGTGGTTGGCTATTTCATGCCCTGCGGCGGCGAACTTTCTCACATCTTCGGGGAACTTGTCGCAAAATTCACCGGTGACAAAGAAGGTTGCTCTCACCCCGGCAGTGCTTAATATTTCCAACAATTCATCGGTATTGGAATTTCCCCACGCGCAGTTGAAAGAAAGCCCGACTTTATTATCGGCGCGCTCAACAGAGTAAATCGGAAGCCGATTTTCGCCGGCACTAATGTCCACAGCGGTAAGAATCGCGGCAATGGTTATAGCGGCAATGGCGAATAAAGCAAGCACTAACACCCCCGCTCTTAATGCCTTCTTTTTTGAAATTGAAAAAACAAACATAATAATTCTCCCCTTATTTGAGTGAAATTGTCATATATGGGATTTATATGCTTGTTTTATTTTTTTATTCTTTTTATTTTTTTAACGATTATATTGTGTGCAGAGGGTCTCTACTTGCTCATAAGGCAAGCCCGTTGCTACAGATACTCTTTCTACAGAATCACCCATGCCCAAGAGTTTTTTTGCAATTTCAAATATACTGTCTAAAGCTGCTTCCTGTCTTTGCACTTTTACGTATTCGTCCCAATCCCATTCGGCATAAAGTAAACTCATGACCTCACCTCCATATTTTTCTAAAAAATCGGTTAAAATATTTCTGCTCGCACAATCCTCAACCGCCTTTGCAATGGCTTCCTCAAGGTTCATGCCGGAATCTTTATTTTTGTTAATTTCACTGACAATATCCACATATCCGTCAAGTTCAATGCTTTTCTGAACAATGTCTTTGTTTCGTCCCTTGTTGATGTTCAATACCCTCGCCGTGATTTCAATTCCCCCGTTAATTTCGTGAACTTTTGGCAGCTCAAAAAACGCATCCGAAAGTCTTAAAACTCCCTCATCGGGGTAATAGTCCGTGCCGTTGTACAACACAATAAATTCAGGGCGTGGAATCTTGATAAGCCGCGAGGCGTATATACTTCCTTTTTGAGCCTTGATATAGCGTTCAAGAATTTTCGCATAGTAGAGAACGAGTCTTGACGGCATATTGTTATTGATGGTGCTTTGTTGTTCTATTAGCACTACTAATTTTCCGTCAATAGTAAAACTCAAATCGTTGTATCTGCCCCTGTAAAGCACGTCATCAAGGGTTGTGATTTCTACCGGAGTGTCGGGCGGATATTTGCTTTGCGAAAGTGCATTATACAGTGTCAAGATGCTTTTTTTCGTGGAAAACAGCTTGTCGAATAGACTGGATTTATATTGTCGATTTACAGGGGTTTTTAATTCCAAAGATTTCATTTATGAATTACCTCGTTTCGGGTTGTGTTTGCTCTTTAAACCTATTCTACCACATTTTCGCCATGTCGTCAAGCAAAATTTTAAACTCAAAAACCGTCATATTTCACAATTATTTTGTAAATATTTGTGGACTATTTCTACCATTTAGACATAAAAACTATTGACAAAATTTCTTAATTCTGTTATTATTAATATATGCGATAAGTTGTATACGTCAAAAATTAAATTTTATATTAAAAGGGGGAAACTTTTATGTCAAAATCTAAGAAGCTAAGAATTCTTAGTGGCATCATGGCGACTGTTTTTCTGATGTCAAGTTTGTTGTTCGGCTCTGTATCGGCTGACGACACAATCGGTTTAGGTGATTATATCGAAATCGGTGATGTTGTTGATAAGGGTAACGACGACATAATCAGCGAGGAACTTGATGAAGAAACAGACGAAACTAACGAAGAAACAGGCGAAAACAGCGAAAAAACAGACGAAAATAGCGAAGAAACAGACGAAAATAGCGAAGAAAACAGTGAAATACTTAACCAAGAAGTTCAGGAAGAAAATTTAGAATTGCAATCAACGGGCAACTTTGCCCCGGGCGGCGACAAGCGTTTACCCGACAGTACATACGAACCGTACATGCCGAACGCTCATGTTGTTGAGATTAACTTCAACAGCTTAGTCGGCGCACCCGGCGGCGGTGCTGTCGGTGAAGCAGACCAATTCGGCAACGTTTCGTTTGCTGATGGCGTGTTCAATTGGATATGCCCGGGTCCGGGTGAACTCTCGTATCATATGCGCTATAACAACCTGCCGTTCAACTCAAACGTGTCTGCCGGTGGCGCGGGCGGCCCTACAGATGCAGGCTTAACCGAACCTACTCCCGACATGGTCGGCTCGCTTGAAGGCATTGAAATTCGCGGTGCTTTTGACATTCGCGGCAACCCGATTGTCACCGACACTCGTGACGGGCGTTATTTCACCATAAACGTGCCTGCCGGTGCGACAGGCTCACGGCTTTCAGTCTGGGCACATGGCTCTGATGCGGGCAGGGTTGTTAACGTCAGAAGAGGAACCGACCCGATTAACGGTCAAATCGTTGGTGCGGGACAATATATCCCTGCCGGATTTTATCCCGGTTGGGTGAGTGATGAGGGTGTTACTCAAACAGGCTCTGCCGAAAACCGTCCTCTTAAAATGGACTTTGACCTTCCCGGTCCGGGCGTTTATACCTATTCGCTCGCTTCGGCAAATAACTCAAGGACATTCCTCATGAGATTGGAATATACATTTGAACCGCGTCCTACATTAACCGATGCGGCGGCAAACATAAGAATAAATCCCAACATCGAATTAGTTGGCAAAGAACTCAGAGTCAACTGGAGCGGTAACATCGGTTGGGAAGGTGTTGATAAAGTTGCTTTAATCGTGATTGACACAAATTCGGGGCTTGCCGTTGAATCTCCGACAGACCCTGTTGTTATCCAAAGAACTTGGGAAGCACGGGTTGGCGAAAACAAAACATTAGCCTATCCGATTCCACGTTCGGGCAACTACAGATTTATTCTGTTAGGCTCAAGAGAAACCGGTAGGGGCGCGGGCATGATTGATGCGGGTATCGTGGATATAGACAACTATAACGATGGCTTTGCGATTGAATCTCCGCCATACCCTGCGATGGGTCAACCGGGTTATGCGGCTAACGTTCAGCTTGAAGACCCGATTATTCTAACCACTTATCGCGATAAGTTCAAACCCGATGATTATATCATTAAATGGCGCGCTGTTCCTGAAGGTTCAAGATATGAGCTTCAAATAAGACAGCCGGCAGCAGGAACCAACTGGAACAATGCCAGGATGCTATACAGCGGCCCTAAGAGCGACTACGTTCTTAATTTGGCAGAACCCATTGATATCGGCGGACAGCCACTCACCATAGGAAACGAATACGACTTCAGAGTGCGTGCGTTCCGTAACGAGGGCCCCGGGTTTAACCCTGCTCTCGACCAAGTTGACGGCACTCGCGTTCGCGCAAGAATCGACTTTGAAGACCGCACTTGGTTATACGGCGTTATGGGTAAAGGCTTTGAGGCTTCAACCTTAGGCCCGGCGAACTATGCCACATACGGGTTTACCTACCTTTATGATGATGTCAACAAACCGGTTTTAGCTGAGGGCGTTGGCTCAATGGGTGAGGGTTTAACCAACACATCTCCTAACAAACGCGGTTTTACCTATCACAGAGACCACCAATATTACGGAACAACCAGCTTGTTCTTCCCAATGCAAACAAATTACAGAAACATTCCAATAACAGTTGACCCCACAAAGAGCGCGACAGAAGGGGGATTCCCTGCTAAACTCTATATGTCGTCGCCAATTCTCACGAAGTTCAGAGAAGGGCATACAGGCTTCTCTTTCTTCTACACCGAAATTGACCCCGAACGTCAAAACTGGTCGCTTGAAGCTACCTTTAAGATTGCCGACCGTGTTGAAGACACCTTCAGAGGACGTTCAGAACCGACTGACACCCAATCGGGGTTCGGGCTGATTGCCACAGACCTTGCAACACAAAATGACTTTTTAGCCTATATCAACTCTATAGCTGTCGGAATGGGGCGTATTCGTTTCATTTCACCGACAGGTGAAGAACTTCAAGTTGAAGGCTCACCTGGTCTTATCGTTAAAACCGGTTGGTTCGACAAAACAGGTGAAACTTCTCCCGATGGCATTTATGTTTGGGGAACAGACACCATGTGTTTTGACCAGTTCTACCGCGCTACTCTCAGAAATGACCCGTTAATCCCGGGTTACGACATGAGATGGATAGCTCACGACAGATTTGCAATCAAAGAAATGGGCAATGAAGGCGAAACCTTCGTGTTTAAATTGGAAAAAGACAACTTCGGTTTCCGTGGGACATTTTTAAGCGCGAGAATTATGGACGGTTCTCGTCAATCATGGCAATACACCGACCCTCTTGGGCAAAACTACGGTGGAACACCATTTGTTGACAATCCGTTAGTTGCCTACGGCGAATTAGTTAAGGTTGATGCAAATGGCGAATACGTTTTCGATGAAAACGGACAATTCATTTTAGACCCGGACGGTAAATATGTTCCCGACTATCACGTTCGTATCCAAGACCCGGACAGATATTTTGTCGGCATGTTTGTTTCACGTAAAATGGCGGCAGAAATAACTGATATTAAATGGCAAGAGTTTGACCCGGATTCACAACCCAAACCGGCACCGGGGACTAATCCGCGTCCGACAAGATATCAAAGTATCGCCTTGCGGGTTGACTCAACCGCTACAACAGGCTCACCGACTTTCAGTCCTGCGTTTGTCACAAACGTAACAGGCACGATTGAAATCACAGATACAAACTACAGAAGAATAGCGGGCCCATACGAAATTGAGGGCAACAAACGTACTCTCGTTCCCCTTAATTTAGAACAAGGTGTTAACGACCTTTTTGCAACAGTAAAAATAGACAGAAGCAAACGCCAAAACCTCGAAACAGGATTTGAAATTGACCCGACTCAGGATGAATTCGAGCTTAGGTTCTCAATCACAGTCAGAAGTATAGCTGACCCTGCCTATGCGATTTATGTTTCCCCGGGCGGCACTGTAATCGCGGCAGGCACACGAAGCGACCCCATGTCTTTGAGAGAAGCTCTTAACTACAGTCGTCCAGGGCAACAAATCGTTATGTTGGGAGGAAGATACCCCATCAACACCAGGTTGGTGATTCAACGCGGCAACGATGGCGGCACGCTTATGGCAGACCCGGGTGCCCATGTTGTTCTTGACTACACAAACAGCACTAACGGCGGTATTTATCTCAGAGGTGACAACTGGCATATTCACGGCTTTGACATTGACAGTGGAAGTAGCAGAAACAATCCCGGTCACGCCGGAAGACCCATTCAAATATCGGGGCATGGCAACAGAATTGAAAGAATGAACGTATTAAACGCCACCGATACAGGTATTCAAATAAGCGGTTATGCCACCGAAACCATTGACACAGGTTGGCCTAACAACAACTTAGTTATAAGCAGCACATCTAAAAACTGCGCTGACATTCAAAGAGCAAACTCTGACGGTATGGCGGCGAAACAAATCGTTGGGCGCGGCAACATGTTCAAATATTGCATATCAAGCTTTAACGCCGACGATGGTTGGGATATGTTCGCCGAGTCAACCTACGGCCCGATAGGTCCCGTAATTATTGACAGTTGCGTTTCTTACGCCAACGGTATGCCGGATTATGACTATGATGAAGTCAGCGGTGTCCCCGGAAGCTTTGTTGCTGCAAAATTAGGTAATGGCAACGGCTTTAAAATGGGTGGTGCCAACATGGCAGTTCCGCACGAAATAAGAAACTGCATCTCTATGTTTAACTACGCAATAGGTTTTGATGCCAACACAGGAACAGGGCTTAAAGTCTATAACAGCACGGCTTTCAGAAACGTAATGGGAATCACCATGACTTCTGTTTTCAGAATTCAAGACCTTCCCCCCGAGCAACAAGACTTGCTGAAATTCAGAGCCTATAACAACCTGCTCTTTGAATCAGGCGGAAGAATAAGAATCAGCACAGACAAAATGCATCCACTAATTGGTAATGAATTTTTCCTTCAAGGGAATGACGGCACCGTATCAAACGGGGGTCCCGTTGTTCGCAACCCCGATGGCAGCATAGCATACGGTACCTTTGACTCCAATTTGGGCGGACCCGATTCCGATTTTTACATTCCTACAATGACTTATCTTGAAGATGCCGAACGCAACTGGTTTGATATTTTCAACAGCCAAAACCCGTCAAATCCCTTCAAGAAGCCGACAATCGCTCCCGATGGAACCATTGAAATGAACGGATTCCTCTTGCCGACAGAGCAAACTCCAATGAGTGAGCCGATTCCACAACTTCAAGTTCCTCCCGGATTTAACCCTGCTGAAATTCAACCGTGGACTTCAGAAGGCAAAGTTAAAGGCGCGGACTTCAGAAACTTGAAACCCGACCCCGGTGCAAACATCATTCTTAAACCCGACAGAGTTGATGGCGGCGGCGGTGGCGAAGGCGGTGGCGGTCCCACCTTTGATGGCAGACGAGGCGGCGGTGGCGGCGGTGCTGCACCCGGCACAGTCACAACGGGTACAGGCGGCGCGGCAGGCAACACGATTTCAACCCGTGCGGCAATAAGCGCGGTTGAAAGCGCGGTCTCAGCAGCAGTGGCTCAAGCTCAAGCAGCAGGAAACGACACATCAAGCATTAACGTGAACGTTCGTTTTGCAAACGTTGCAGTTGTCACAGGCGAGACTTTCGCGGCAATGGCGGCGGCTTCAAACGAATCAGGCGGCAGAATTACCCTCACCATTGACAGCTTAACGGCTGATAAATCAAGGGTTGATGTGCGTGTTATCGTTGACGTTACCAAAGCAAACGAAACGCTTAATCTTTCAGGCACTACCACCGGGGCAGTTCCAAGACAAATCAAGGAAAGATTTGACAAGTTTTTCTCAAACGTTGCTTTAGTAATTCAATTAGGGCAAAACGGCAGTTACGGTCAAGAAGCAACCGTCGCCGCAAGAGCCCCTGGGATTACAAACGGCGAGAGATTGAACTTCTACAGCTATGACAGAGCAACAAATAAATTCAGACCCTTGAGAGTATCGCAGTATCGTGTCGACAAAAACGGCTATCTCCACTTCACCACTTCTGAAGGTGGGACGATTGTGGTTACTAAAGGGGCGATTAAGAAAGTTGACGGCAGTTGACAGTGGACAGTTGAGAGTTGACAGTGATTGAGTCCGCTTGCGCGGACGGGATTTAAAATTATACACCGCCCAACACTTATGTGTTGGGCGGTGGTGTTATATATAAATTTATTTGTTGACTTTTGTTTGTAAATATGCTAAAATAACATTACAGAAAGCGAGGTGATTTATTAAAGATGAAAAATTTTATTACATTTTTAACAACAACCGCACTATTATTAACCCTTTGCGCTTGTTCAGCGCAAAGCGATAATTCCGCGCTTGTGAATTTAGCTGATTTGGCTGATTTGACACTTGTCGAGACAGTAAACAGTTCCGCAGAGCCACAACCCGACACACAAAATCAAGACAACAGCTCCGGCGATGAGATTCGGGGTGATGTTGTTGAGCGCGAAGAAGATGTTGAGGATATTTCCGATGTTGTTGTTGAGCGCGAAGAAGATGTTGAGGATATTTCCGGTGAAGTTGTTGAGCGTGAAGAAAATGTTGAGGATATTTCCGGCGTTCTTCTTGAGCAAGAAGAAAACGTTAACGATAATTCCGATGATTTGGAAAATGACGATGTTCCCGTTGCCCCCGAAAGTGAATTTATATACCGCCCTGACGGGTTAGATGGAGTAGAGATTGTAAGGTATATCGGCAGAGTGAGCGAAGTGATTATACCGGAGACTATTGATGGCATGACTGTGACGATGATAGGTACTTCGGCTTTTTCTTATTTGAGGTTGACGAGTGTGACAATCCCCGACAGCGTGATAAGTATTGGTGCGATTGCATTTTACGATTGCATGGCGTTGACAGAAATAAAAGTTTCAGCTAATAATCAACATTTCACCGACATAGACGGTGTGTTGTTTAACAAAACCACTACAGAACTTATACAATATCCACCCGGAATAATGGGAAGCTATATAATTCCCAACAGTGTGACAAGTATAGGCGATAATGCATTTTGGCATCGTGCGAAATTGACAGAAATAATAATCCCCAACAGTGTGGCAAGTATAGGTGAGGGCGCATTTGCGCGTTGTGTGGAATTGACAGAAATAATAATCCCCGACAGTGTGACGAGTATAGGCGGGAGCGCATTTTGGGAATGCACGGCGTTGGCAAGCCTGACAATTCCTAATAGCGTGAAGAGTATAGGAGAATGGGCATTTAGCGGTTGCACGGGGTTGACGGAAATAGTAATCCCCGACAGCGTGACAAGTATAGGCGAATTGACATTTGCAAATTGCATGGGGTTGACGGAAATCATAATCCCCGATAGTGTGACAAGTATAGGCAATTGGGCATTTGAGGGTTGTATTGGGTTGACGAGTATTGTAATTCCTGATAGTGTGACGGATATAGGCGATAGGGCATTTCAAGGTTGCCCGGATTTGACAATTTACGGCGTAAGTGGGAGTTATGCAGAGGAGTATGCTGACAGATGGGGCATAGCCTTTGTGGCGATGTGACGGACGATTGACTTTTAAAATCAAATATGCTAAAATAACATTACAGAAAGCGAGAGAAAAATTTTTTGAACAATATCTAAATGAAAGGACAACCCAACCCATGGTAATTTTTGCGGTATTGTTTATATTTATCGCGGTCATATTCATACAGTCGAAAATTTATGAATCGTTTGCCGCAAAAGGTGTGGAATACGCCATAAGCGTTAATATAAACGAGGTCTTTGAAGGCGACACGGTTGAGGTTGTCGAAGAGGTCTCTAACACCATGCCTTTTCCTATTCCGTGGATAAAAACCGAGCTTACTGTTTCGGGGTGGTTAGAGTTTATCGGCACACAGCCCGATGTTAAATCGGGGCTTAGATTTGTCCCGAGTGTGTTTATGCTTTGGGGAAGAAGAAAATGCATAAGAGTGTGGAATGTCAAGTGCTTAAAACGCGGCGTTTATCGTTTCGATGACATACGGCTTTATACCAGCGACCTTTTTGGGCTTTGCTCTACCTCTTCCTTAATACAACCGGACATTGAGTTGGTTGTCTTGCCTTGCCCCTATGAACTGAAAACGTTGCCGTTAAATGACGACCTTCTTTGGGGTACTAACCCTGTTCGGCGGTTTATCTCCGACGACCCGTTCGCAGTGTCGGGAGTGAGGGAATATAACGACGAACCCATGAGCCGTATTCACTGGGCAAGCACGGCTAAAGCAGGCTCTCTCATGGTTTATAACACCGAATATACCACCCACAACCACATTTTATACCTCATAAATTTTCAACACGGCGAGTTTGGGGGACTCTCACCCGCGCCTGACAGCTATATCGAAACAGCAATAAAAGCCGTTGCGTGGCACTTGAACAAAGCAAAAGCATCGGGAATCAAGACCACAATCATCACCAACAGCACTCAAGAGCCTGAATTTTCGGGCTTGACAACAAGATATTCGAGTGAGCTTGAATGTTTAGCGCGGCTTAAAAATGAGTGCGGCTCAAGTTTCAGCCTTCTTATGGAAACAATCGACATTGCTCCTTATACCGACATTTTTATTTTCACCTACTTTATAAGCAAAAACATCGCCAAAGCCGCTGACAGGTTTTATCGAAACGGCATGTCAGACGGGAAGAACACCGTTTTTTACTGCAACGCCAATATTGACGACAAAAACAACATAGGCTACGGCAAAATCGTGCCGTTAGGAAGGACATGTTTGAAAATATGAAGAAGTTGTTTAATCTTATGGCGATTTTTTCATTGTTGTCGCCTGTTGTCCCCGTTTTGCTTTATGGGGAGCAAGAGAGTTTCGGCGGCGACTCGCCGTTTCGCATTTGGTTTATTTGCTTGCCGTTTTTATTCCTGTGTAAACGTTGTGGGGGGCTAAGCAAATTTTTCGTCTCAAAAGTTTACACAAAAGAGAAACAGGGTTGGCTAAGGCTTATGTTTTCGCGCATTATAGTGGTTTTGTCCTGTCTCATCATGACCTCACTGCCATTGTTGGGGGGCGCGCTTTATTATGGGCAATTCTTTTTCGCAAACCTTTCGCTTTCGGCTTTGGCTCTCTATTGCTTTTACGTTGGCAGGTGGACTTATAAAAAGAACTATTACGATTTAGCAAAGCCGATGGTGCTTGGTGTCTTGTTCGGTGTAAGCCTTTTGTGCTATGTAGGAATTGCATTTTTAGAGAGCGACACAAGCTTTATTCGCGAGACGATTGTCTTTAACATTTTGCTCAACGGGCTGTTCACCGCGCTGATTTACAATCAAGCAAACATCAGCAGGCTGTTAGAGCGGCGCGCGGGAGCGGGGCTGTCAATTCCCCGAAACCTTCGCTTTCTGAACAGCGTGATTGTCGGGGCAGTTTGCACAGTCATACTTCTACTCTTTCTTTTGAGAGAGCAAATCGGCGCGATTTTGGGTGTAATTGTTTCGTTTATAATCGGGCTTATTTCTTTGGTGTTAAGCCTTTTGCCTTCTTTGGGAATGTCAAATTCGCGTGCCGCAAACCAGCCTGAAATTCACCACGACCCAAGGGTAGGCTTAGCGTGGGATATTGCCATCATGACTATAGTAATCGCTGTCACTGTTTACTTTCTGCGGAAATACCGCAAAGAAGTTTTGGGGTGGGTTCACGGCTTAATTGCAAAAATCAAGGCTATGTTGAGAAGAAAAAACACAATCCACCCAAAAGACAACGAAAAACCCGCTTATGTTGATTATATTGAGGAGCTTATTCCGCATACGGTTAAGAAAGACAGGCTGAAAATTAATTTAAAAATCTACAAACGCGAAAAAGAGCCAAATAAGAAAATACGGCTTTCATATAAACTTTTAGTCTTGTGGCTAAAATCGAAAAAAATCGACATATCAACCGCCGACACCCCAACACAAACCATCGAAAAAGGAGATTTCTTCTATCAAAATAATCTTGATGAAATGGAAAAATATCGACATGTATACGAAGGTGTAAGATACGGAAACCTCACCGCCGACCAACAAGCAGTCTCTC
>WRLV01000054.1 GCA_009777445.1 Oscillospiraceae bacterium
TGACAATTGACAATTATTGTGTCCGCTTGCGCGGACGGATTTGGAATTATAACAGTTACACCGCCCGATGCTTTTGTGTTGGGTGGTGGTGTTTTGTTGGAATGTCTTGCGAAAATGGGTGAGGGTGGGGTGGGGGATTCTATCGGTTTAAGCCATCGCTTTTCGCCATGTTTTCCGCTCTTGTCAAAAGTTGAAGGTTATTCGGTGTCGTTTTCCCTCCTTTTGACATCGGCGTTATATGGTCGATTTGGAAATCAAGTTTGTTTTTGCTCCTGTAATTACCACTTGCACTATAATAAAAACCCTCTTTATCAGTGAATTTATCAAAAATGCTTTGTCTAATCTTTTCGCCGAGTTCTGGAAATTTTTGCCTTATTTCATATAATGGCAGGTCTTGAATTTGACGTTGTTCGTGCTGTGTGATGGGTTTAAGATTAGTGGGTTTATATCCCTCCGGAAATTGTAGCTTGTCTTTTTCATGGCGTATTGACATTCTGAAAGCCGTGAAGTTATTGATTCCAAAAAACGCCTTCCAACGGCTATTGTTGCTATCCCATTCATCATTCATTATTTGTATTTCATTGGCAGGTTTGCTTATAATGCGCTGTGCCAATTTTTTAACATCATAATCATCGCGTTCGGTGAAAGCGATAAATTCCGGCAATTCCTCTGTCTGCTTGTAATATGAAATAATATCTTCAATATCTTTTTTTCTATACCCGATTAGACGGTCTATTTCGGCAAACAAAATGTCATTTATGTGCTGAGTTGCGGATTTTACATTTCGTAAATCGGTAGTTGGGAGCCATGAAAATAATGTTTTGTAAGCTTCTTGCATACAATCATAAACCAAAACATCACAGTTAATAGTCATATCTTCATCATCTTCCGTTGGTACGAGATACGAGAATTTATATATCCCGACAGGTATTCTCTCAATGAAGTTCAAGCGGCTTACACTCTTTTCGAGCGTGCCGTCCGCAATTTTCGCAAATTCTTCTATTTTGCTGATTGCAACCAATCGTACAGCGGACTCGCGGGTTTCTCTGCTGAGGTCGTTAAAATCTACGTTTTCATCAATGAATAATTGCTCAGGATTGACCCATGCAATTCTGTTATGCCAGTCGTCCACAAAGCTGACTATATACGCCTCTTTGGTACCCCCGGCTTTCACTCCGCGTAAGGCTCTACCTATCATTTGAGTCATTAAAATGGTTGACTTTGTGGGGCGTGTTAGGAATACAGTTTGAACTTTCGGCAAATCTGTTCCCTCTGTTAAGATGTTGACGTTGATTAAGACCTCTAAATCTCCATTACGGAATTGCTCTATTACCTCGGGATTCCGCTTGTCGGAGAGAGTAACTCCTGTCATCTTGTCTTTAATAGACGAAACAATGAACTCCGACTTAACACCGTGTTCACGAAAAACAGCATTTAGAGCAATCGCCATACTTACATTCAAGGCAAACACTAATGTTTTGCCGTATTTTTCTTTGTTCTCGGTATATTTTCTTACGATTGCGTTGTTTCTCTCTTTATTTTCGGCTATTTCAGTTGCAAGCGATTCGCCTATTGTGTCTATGTCAAAAAAGCTGTCGTTAGCAATACGTTCAAGCACTACTTCCGCATCTGCCGACTTAAATAACGCTTCCATATCAACATGGGTTTCAGCTTCTTCAAAGATAGGCTCGGCAAGAATACCGCGGTTAATAAGTTCGCGCAAGTCAATCTTATAAACAATATCGTCATAAAATATCTTTTTAAGCAGGCCCTGTTCGTTATCTGCCGTTCTAAATGGGGTGGCAGTTAATCCCAAGACCTTTACAGATGGGACTTCTACACGGATTTTATTTATAAGTTCCCTGTACTCTTTTGCGGTAGCGTGATGTGCTTCGTCAATTACTAAGAATACATCGTTAGTATTGTCTTTAAGCCACTTTTCCGACAAATGCGTAAATCCTTTGGATAGACTGGTCTTACTGGCAATAATTATATCATCAGTAGGTTTTATATGCACAGGTTTATCATGCTGACCCGAAATAACACGGAAGTCATACTGTTTCTTACGGCGCGCGACATCGGAAAAACTCACCTTTTCAAATGCCAACCTTGCTTGGTTAAGCAGTTCGTGGCGGTGTGCGAGCCATATAATTTTCTGCCCACTGTCCAAAATGTTCCCCATAAGCCAGTATGTAGCGGTAAGTGTTTTGCCGCCGCCGGTTGGAAGCACAAGTAAACCCGCATAATCGTCTTTATTGAGTATTTTACGGCTCATATCACGCATGGCATCTTGTTGATGTGCGTACAGTTGCAAACCACTATTGTTCTGTACCACAGGAATTGTTCCTGCGTTTTGATTTTCGGTGGTGTTTTTTAACTTTTTGTCAATGTCTACGACTGCACTACTCATTTTTTTAAGCTCCTTCAATACCCTTAAATTGTTCTTTGTGCACCTATATTCGGGGGCGAGTTCAAGACAGAGTTCATAATAATCAATCGCTTTTTCATAATTTTGCAATTTATCATAACACCATGCTAAAGCAAAGAACAGTTCTGCCCACGGTTCTTCAATCTCTGTTGCTTTATCGTAGTTTTTAATGGCTTCCATCCAGTTTTTCTCGCTGCTATAAATATCGCCGAGTCCTGTATAAGCATCGAGCCATTTATCGTCTATCGCCGTTACTTCATAAAGATACTTTTTCAAAATATTCTTGTTTTCTGTCTCGGCACACAGATAACGCATATAACGTTCAAAAGCCGAATCGGGGCATTGCCGCTTCAATATGCCATGAAACTTCTTTAAAAATCTTCTATCGTTTGCTTTTGATAGAATTACACTCAAGTAACTTTCAAATGCTCTTTGAGAGTTTATTTTGCCGTATTTTTCAATAATTTTCACAATGTGTTCCTCTATTAAAGACAAATAGCCGTATAAATCGTTCTGTATAAAACGAATATACGCGCTAATCCAGTAATAGAGACACCCTTGTTTTTTGGAATGCGACTGCATTTTTAGGAGAAATTCCATAGGAGCATCATATTGATTTTCATCACAGAAAAAGAGGAACTCGTCTAAAATGTCGTTGATTATATCATCGGTGACATCACCGCTCTTAATGGCGGCATTAAACTCATTTTCTATTAACGCGAAATTTGTTGTTTTCATTGCCCAATTTTCCTGTCTGTCCTTTCATTGCTATTTTACTATAAAAACCTGTACTTTTTTATAGTGATTTTGCTATTGTTATATTTTACCGTTTATTTTGAGCAATGTCAAGTGTTTTTTGTAAATTCTTTTAAAATGTTTACTGTTTTGGTTTGTTTAACGCCCGAAAAAGCTTACTATAAAAAAGTACAGGTTTTTATAGTTCATTTACTATCTCTCGCGGCGGTTATGCCTTCGTATTGACGTTTGTGAATGTTGTCGCGCTCACTTTGCACCACAAGCAGTCGATGCTCGCTATGTAAAGTATGTCGCCTGTTTTTAAAATTTCAACCAAATTTTCTCATATATTTGCCCACTCTTTCTTTTTGGTATTATTTTCGCACAAAAAAGCAAAGCAAACAAGCCCCTGACGGACAATTGACAATGTACAATTGACAATTGACAATTATTGTAGGGGACGGGCTTGGTCGGGGCGAATGGCAGTTATTGGAATTATAGCGGCTTCGGTTGAACAAACTGAGCCGCTGTCATGATTTTTGGAATTGTTATTGAACTTTCCAAAATATCTCTGTCTCCTGTGACGAGAATGTCAACGTTGGCTTTTCGCGCGGCTCGAACAATGGGGCGGTCATTTGAATGAGAAATTGTTTTCTCATCAGCGGTCTCCACGTCATCGGGAGTAATGGATACTAAATCGTAATGTGCAATTGCAAGAAACCGCTCAAGTGCCGGGATTTTTACCGGCAGTTTTTTGTTGAAATTGCGGCGCAACTCATCAATGATTTGGTCGCATAAGACAAGACGATAGGGCATTTCAGATGCCTTATTGAAGGCATTAAACGGTGTGCCATTTGTTTTATACATAGCGGAAAACAGGACATTTGAATCAAACATAATGCGAATTATTTTATTCTTCATAAGCCCTCAATCTCCGCGCGTGTTTCACGGCAAAGTTCATCAATATCAGCTTCGCTGTTAATCCCCGCTTTTTCCCATTCCCCCACTAATTCTTTTTGAAGTGTGCGCATTGCGTAAACATTAGCGTTCATAACAATGGCGTGCTCACCTTCACAGATGAACGTAACGCGGTCACCCTCAGCTATTCTCAAAAGATTGCGAATTTCTTTGGGGATTGTTACTTGCCCTTTAGACATAACTTTAGCGTTATCAATCATTGGAATATTCATCAAAACTCACTCCTTTTAGGAGACGTGGGATTTTCCCCACTTTTCCTACTTCTTATTATACTCTATTTAATAAAAAAATGCAAGACTTTTTTTGATAGCCCGACACTTATGTGCCGGGCGGTGTATCTGTTATAATTTCAAATCCATCGCCGCAAGGCGACACCACAATTGTCAATTGTCAATTGTACATTGTCAATTGTCCGTCATATTTCTCAACCAACCCCGCAAACTCTCTTCTAAGCCCGAATGTGTCGTTGCGGACGGTTGATAGTTTTGTAAGTACGTTTGCTACAGAAGCGCTGCCTTTGTAATTAGAGTTGGTTAAAATCAATCCGAACTCGGCGACTGCTGATGCGAAATTGAAGCTGTCGGAAGGCGAAGTTGTGTATAGGTCTTTTGTTATTGCCCGTTCGTTCAGTATGCTGACATCGCCGTCGGGTTCTTTATAGCGCGTTTTTACCGTCATGTAATCATCGCTTGTTACGCTCGGCGGCAAATTGTCTTGCTCTTGATATCTCAGTGGCTCAACCGCCCCAACGGGGATTAACTGATAGAGTGCCGTAACCGCAAATCCTGCGCCTATATCGCCCGCATCTTTTTGGTCATTGTTGAAGTCCTCATCGGCAAGGCGGCGGTTGTCATAGCCGATAAGGCGATATTCGCTTACTGTGGCAGGGTTGAACTCGACTTGAATTTTTAGGTCTTTAGCTATTACGTACATGGTAGAATTGAATTGCTGAACCAACACTTTGTGCGCCTCTTCGATTGTGTCTATATAGGCGTAACTGCCATTCCCCTCTTTGGCAATTGATTCCATCATATAGTCGTTAAGGTTGTACATTCCGTAACCTAAGACAGTCAGAAATACCCCTTGTTCTTTCTCTTTTGCAATCAGCGTGACTAAGGCATCGGTTGAAGTTACACCAACGTTGAAGTCGCCGTCTGTGGCTAAAATAACGCGGTTGTTGCCGCCTGTGATGAAGTTTTTTCGCGCTAACTCATAGGCGGTGATTATTCCCTGCGCGCCGGCGGTTGAGCCGCCCGCTGTGAGGTTTCTGATTGTTTGTTCGAGTTGTCCTCTCTCGTTGCCGTTGACACCGTCCGCTAAGACTCTTTCACTGCCCGCATAGGTGACTATTGAAATTTTGTCATTTTGGTTGAGATTGTCTAACAACATAACAAACGACTGCTGAACTAACGGAAGGCGATTAGGCTGGTCCATTGAACCCGAAACGTCAATCAAGAACACAACGTTATTGGGGAGCCGACTCTCGCTGTCAATGTCTTTACCTTGTATGCCGATTTTGGCAAGAAGATGCGCGCTGTTCCACGGGCAGTCGGCAACCTCAGCGTGAATCGCAAAAGGTTCTTCGCCCTGGGGTTTTGGATAGTCATAGTCAAAATAGTTAATAAGTTCTTCAATTCTCACCCCTTGAGGTGTCATGCCGTTGTTTATAAACCTACGCATATTGCTGTATGATGCTGTGTTGGGGCTTGCAGAAAAGGTTGAAAGCGGATTAGTTTGCACGCTTAAAAATGGCGATTCATAATAAGCCCCGTATCTTTCGCCTTCTTCAGGGGGCAAAGGTCGCCGCGGTTCGTCTTGCCCCATGATGTAATCAGCATCGCTTAATTCGTACTCGCTATCTGGGGCTGTTGCAACCCATAGCCTATCAGCAGCTTCCCCCATAGCTCTGTTGGTGGCACCTCCGTCAGCGACAGGTGGGGCATTGACTGCATCCCCCGCCGGCATTGGCTCATACGCGCGTTCAAAATCTTGCTCATTTTCGACAACGATTTCGACATTCCCGCCACTATCGGCAAAACCGGCAGGAGCAGGAGAATTTTCGCTTGGCAGCGAGCAAGCTGCAAGAGTTGCGCTGAATATTAACGCAAAGACTACGCTCAAAATTTTATTATTTTTCATAATTTAAAAACCTACCTTTCATTGTTTATATTACTAAAACCACACAGAGCGACAAATGGTTGCGTTTTTAAAAAAAATTAAAAATTTAAAAATTTTTCTTGAAACTTGACATGGAGCGATAAAAAAGTTATAATGGTAATAATAAGAAGCAATTACTGAAAGCAGGTGTTTTGAAATTAAATACATAACGGCTTTTGCCGCCGCTCTTATATTTGCTGTTTTTGCCGCCGCCTTCGCTCAGGACACTGCCGTTCGCTCTCATGATGATTTGGGTGGAATGTCCATAGCGATTGACGCGGCGCACTACGATATGAGCGACCCGCGCTTTATTCCGGGTGAATATGACGGGCGACAAGCCGTAATTTGGGAGAACCAAAGCGGCGATGTCACCTACCGTTTTGACGTTTTGCAAAGCGGCGACTATTCTTTGAGAATCAGTTATTTCCCTTTATCGGCTAATACAGCGCGGCTGAAAATTCTTATAAATGGCGAATTCCCGTTTGGTGAGGAGAGAGAGTTCTTGCTTGAACGCGAGTGGATTCCACAAGCAGGGATTTTAAAAGACCGGTTAGACAACGACTTACCACCGCCGCGCACAGGGCTTTTAGACTGGAGCGACTTTGTTGTAAAAGACGATTTAAGCCGCCCGTTATCTTTTAGTCTTGAGAGTGGCGAAAACACCATAACCCTACGCGGTGACAGGGTTTTTGCCGCAATAGACGGATTGACATTTACGACTTTTGACACGAGTGATTCAATCGACTCGCTCAAAGCAGATGCCGCACTCGCACATGACACTCCCCCCATAGTCGTTGAAAACCATCTTAAAAGCAATACTATATTAATAGAAGGTGAGACTCCCCACTCGGTTAATTCTCCGTCTTTGGTGGGAATGTCTGACAGCTCCACCCCTCACCTCAGCCCGTCTCACCCCGTTAAAAGGCGAATAAATACCATAAGAGCCGACAACAACGCTGACAAACTCACCTATCAATTCGGCGTTCCGCACAGCGGTTATTATCGTTTTACTTTTAAAGTAAAACAAGACAATAAAAGCGGTCTGCCTTCATATCGCCGAATTTGGCTTAACGGTGAAGTCCCTTGTTTTGAGTTTGAGGCTTATGAATTTCCTTACAGCGACAGCTGGTATAAAGAAACTTTGCGCGACTATTCGTCCGCCCACGACATTTTCCTTTTCATTGAGCAGGGGACTAACTATTTAACGCTCGAAACAATCCCGGGCCCACGAGTTGAGATTTTTACCGCCGCTCTTGAAGGGCAATTTGCTGTCGTAAAAAGCTTAGTTGAAGAATTATCGCCTTACGGCGCGAATGTAGGCGTTATCCAAATGCTCATTAATCGCGCTTCCGCAGGCTCTTTAACCGATGACGACTTTAGTCTTTTCGAGGATTGGCTTGAGCAAATTTCAGACAATCCCTTAGAAATTGATTACATTGAGGTTTCGACTGTTCATTCTGAACCTAAGTCTTTAGACAATTCAATTTTAAGCGGCTTAGCCTTTAATTTCAGCCACTTTGCAGGCGGCTTTTCTGAAAAAGCACGGCAAAAAGAAACTGTGTTGGTGATGGTTAAAGGTGGGGCTGACAGCGTTGGAATAATCAACCGAATGGCAGAGCAAAAGCGATTGGCACAACCTGAATTCCCCATGCTCACGGCGGTTGTTGCAGGCGGTTCTTTACATCAAACGCTTTTATCGCCAAACAAGCCCGATTTATATTTCTTTGCTGACAGCGATGAAATTTGCAGGGCGGGAGAAGTGGGGTTAGTAAGCGATTTAGCTGAATTTAGCGGCTATCACAGCATAATAGAGCGTTTTTCACCAAACGCAATGGCGGATTATATTGTTGGCGATAAAATCTACGGGCTTTCTTTGACTAAATCAACAGGAGCAGTAATTTTTGAGCAATCGGCTTTGCGCGATGAAGCATGGGAAGTATTATCATGGTTCACCGAAGACAACACACAATTTGAATACTGCCTCACAATAGAGCAAACATCACCCACACAAGAGAGAATACAAACAGCAAATCAGGTTGCTAACAAACAGTTGACAGTTGACAATTGACAATTGACAGTTGTGGTGTCCGCTTGCGCGGACAAATTTGAATATTAAAAAGGTGAAACAAATGAAAAAAATTATCACATCTTTAATCACAACCGCGCTTTTATCAAGCCTTTTCGCTTGTTCAACACAAGGCAATCAGCCTATATTTGTGGATTTGACGGTTGATGAAATGGAAAATAATTTAGGAGAGCTGCAAATTGATGAACAAAATCAAGATGATGAGTTATTTTGGGCTGATGTTACTATTGCCCCGGAGAGTGATTTTGAATACGATTATAACGATGACGGCGAGATTGTAATTTCAGACTATACAGGCAACGCTGTTAAATTACGCATACCCGATACTATTGAAGGCATGCCGGTGACGAAAATAGGAACGGGCAGAGCGGCATTTTGCGATTGCACAGGCTTGACGGAAATAACACTCCCAGCCGGGGTTGTGAGCATAGGCGTTGGGGCGTTTTTTGGATGTGAAGGGCTGAGAGAAATAAAAGTTTCAGAAGACAATCAGGTTTATACAAGCCTTGACGGCGTGTTGTTCAGTAAAGACCTAAACACTATTGTTATTTACCCGAGAGGGAAAATAGGTGATTATTATACAATCCCCAACAGCGTGACAAGTATAGGTGAGGCTGCGTTTGCAGGCTGCAGTGAATTGACAAGTATAACAATCCCCGATAGCGTGACAAGTATAGGTGATTGGGCATTTGCTGAATGTTTGGTAAAAGAAATAACAATCCCCGACAGTGTGACAAGTATAGGTGATTCCGCATTTATTGGCATTTTGAATATTAAAGAACTGACAATTTACGGCGTAAGCGGAAGTTATGCAGAAGAATATGCTGACAACGAGGGGATAGACTTTGTTGCGGTTGACATTTGACAAAAAGAGCGACACTCACTCTAATATATCAGAATGAGTGCCGGTTTCAGAGAGAACGAGAGTGAGAACTCCTTTGTCGATTTTGTAAATTAAGACCCAGTCGCCGCGAATGTGGCAGTCGCGATAACCCTTACGTTTTCCTTGAAGTGGGTGGTCACAATATTCGGGTGGCAGAGTTTCACCATTTGCCAATTTGACGATTACATCATCAAGTAACGACATATCATACCCACGCTTTTTAAGCCGCTTATAGTCCTTGCGGAATTTGGAGGTTCGTTCGGGCGTGTATTTATTCATCATCATCCTCCGCGTGCAAATCGGCAAGCAATTCCTCAACAGAATTAAACCGATATAACTTTTCTTCACCGGTTTCAATCCGCTCAATGAGTGCGGCGGTCTCCGGCTTTGGAATATGGCTGTAGGAAATCACGTCAAACGGTAAGGCACGATGAATTTTAATTTGGTGCAACATCATGTTAAACGCCTCACTGAACGTTAAGCCCATACTTGAAAGTATTTGCTTTGTTTCTTCTTTAATGGCAGAATTTACACGAAGATTTATTGTGGTGTTTTTAGGCATAAATATCAACTCCTTTCACATCATTATAGCACAAACAACGCACAATGTCAACAAAAATTTGACAAAAAAGAGCGACACTCACTCTAATATATCAGAATGAGTGCCGGTTTCAGAGAGAACGAGAGTGAGAACTCCTTTCTCGGGGTGAACTTTATACTTCATCGTCATCATCGTCATCTCCGTTCACCCACGCTTTATAGTCTTCAAAGGTTTCAAATGGTCCCACCATTTCCGCTGTCCCGTTTTCAATTCGCTCAATACGGGCGAGAGTTTCTGCTTTTGGAATATGGCTATAGGAAATCACATCAAACGGTAAAGCGTGACGAATGTCTACTTGATGTAACATCATATTAACCGCTTCGCTAAATGTAATCCCCATACGGGCAAGAATTTTGCCGGCGCGCTCTTTAACGGCAGAGTCCACGCGAATGTTAATAGTAGAATTTTTATTTGCAGTGCTTCTCGGCATAAATATCAACTCCTTTCACATTATTATAGCACAAACAACGCACAATGTCAACTATATCAAAAGAAAATCAGTCCGCGACAGCGGACAGAGTAATTGTCAATTGTCAATTGTACATTGTCAATTGTCCGTCGGGGGGTATTTATTTGAATAATAGTTTTAAAAAGAACGTTCAGTTGCTTTTGTTGGCTTTGCCGTTTTTGCTGTTGTTCTTTGTTTTCACAGTACTTCCGATTTTGGGAGCGTTGCCCTTGAGTTTCGGCTCTGTTGATTCGTTGGGTTTCGTTCTTCCGGTTGGGCTTGAAAACTGGTCTCGCTTAATGAACGACACGGTGTTTTGGCAAGGTTTTGGCACGACAATGCTGTTTTCAATAGTTTTCGCCCCCTTGCTGTTTGCCTTCAATATTATTATGGCGTTTTTGGTTGCGCGGTTTGCGCGTGGGCGCGCTTTTCTCCTGTTTTGTCTGCCGTTTTTCGCGGCGATGCCTGTCTCTTTCGGTTATCTGTTCAGCGATGAAATTTTCGGGTATTTCAATTCCCTTTCCATACATCAAGGGGGGGTTGAGCTTTTAAACTTCTCGTCTGAGTTCACGACACTTTTGTTGGTCGAATTGTGGTTATCTTTTGGAATGTCTTTCATACTCCTATTCTTCGCGTTCAGAAAAATCCCACGTGAATACGCTGATGCGGTTCGCATGGAAGCGAATGTTAATTTCTTTCATGAACTTTGGGAGTTCGCACTGCCTTCAATTTCTAAAAAGTTATTGCCTATCGGCTTCATCTCTTTGTCAACGGCAGTAGCAATGGGTGGCGGCTTTAGTCTATACGCCGACTCGCTGAGTGCCGTCGGATATGCTAATCGCCTTGTTTCACAAGGAGAGTCCGGGTTTGCCGCTGCCGCGCTTGTTTTGATTTATGCCGCCGTTGCTTTGCTCTTTTTTGCCTTAAAATTAGCGGCTAAATATCTTCCCAAACTCTTTAAGTGGCTCGCGGTTCGCCGCTTAGCTAAGCGTTCGGAAGGAGACGTACACATTCCACCCGCTATTATTTGTGGAATTAAAAAACTGTTCAGTTTTTGCGTCGTTAAAGTGAAACAATTATTAAACCATATAAAAAAGGAAAGGTTGAGTGAAAAAAATGAAGAGGACTAAAACTATTGCGCTAACGATTGCCGCGGTTGTGGCGGTGGGTTTGTTCACGGGATGTGAGCCTGCCCGTTGGCAGGAAGAACAAAGGCAACAAAGAGAAGAGTTTATCATGATAAAAGACGTGCAATACAGCTCGCTGTATACTACCCTCACCTTGTCATCTAACGAGTTGACTGATGAGGACCTTGTTCCTTTGCAGCATATGGTGAATTTAGTCAGCTTAGATTTGAGCCATAACAACATAAGCGACCTCTCGCCGTTAGAAAGGCTTAATGGTCTTACACATTTGTATTTAGAAAACACTCAGGTTAGCGATTTAACGCCGATTTCAGGGTTAACAAACCTCCAACTTTTAAGCGCGCCCGGCAATCAAATTAGCGACATAACGCCGCTGTCGGGGTTACGGGGCTTAGACACTTTGTGGTTAGGCGAGAACCAAATCAGTGATATAACACCGCTGTCTAATCTCACAAACTTAAACGAATTGTGGCTTAACGGCAATCAAATCAGCGATTTAACCCCGCTGTCAACTCTTAATAATCTCACCGGATTGTGGATTGACAGAAACCAAATCAGCGACATAACGCCATTGGCAGGGCTCACAAGTTTAAACACTTTATGGCTCAGCGAAAACCAAATCAGTGACTTATACCCGCTGTATAATCTGCCTTCGCTTAGATATTTAGGGTTAACCGGCAACCCCATAACCGACTGGTCCCCGGTGGCGCACTTTGAAACTGTTGAAGGAAGGGAGTAAATACAATTGACAATGTACAATTGACAATTGACAATTGTTGTGTTCGCTGTCGCGAACGGATTTTAAAATAAAACGAGAGTGGTGTTGAGCGTTTGAAATTTATTTTAAATAAAATTGTTTTTTTTGTGGTTTTGATTTTGGCGGTGCTTGTTGTTTGTGTTCCTGTGGGGATTGCTGTTTTGAATGTTTTTAAGTCGCCGCCTGAGTTCTTTTCTTTTCCGCAGAGTTTGTTGCCGCGCAATATTAGCTTTTCAAGTTTATCGCCGAGTGCTTTTTTCGGGGTTGAGCATGCTGTTTTTAATTCTTTTGTCGTCTCTTTGGGGGCGGCGTTGACAGATATTTTTGTTTGCGTGGGGGCGGCTTATGTTTTAACAAGATGTAAATCAAAACTTGTTCGTGTTTTTAATTGGCTAATCAATTTCGCGCTTGTGTTCACTGTCGGCGGCTCTCTTTTTTTGAGGGCTAACATTGTTGTTTGGGTTGGAATGTATGACAGCTACGCCGGAATGTTCTTGCCCTTTACGGCAACGGCTTTGACAGTGGTGATTATACGGCAATACATGAAAAAAACACCCGACATTCTCTATGAAATGGTGAGACCCGATGGAGCAGGTCATCTTTTTATGTTTTGGCATATTTTTTTGCCTATGGCAAAACCCGCCATGTTCACGGCGGGCGCGGTATCGTTTGTTTTAACTTTTAAGCGTGATATGAGCCATTTTTATTTCAGCGAAACATTAATGCCGTTTTCAGACTTTATGTCCGGAATAACCGACAACGAGGGGCTTTTGGCGGCGTTGTCTCTATTGTCAATTCTTCTGCCACTGTTAATTTTTGTGTTTGTAAAGCCGCAAATAGAGATGGGTGAATAAAAATTTTTCAAATAATCATGCCCAAACACATCTTCAAAACTTATTATAGAGTGAAACATTTTCAGCCTTCTCCTTGCTTTTCTTCTTGCGCTTTTTCTTCATGCTCGTTTTCTTCTTCTTGTTTGGCGATCTCAATCAAGCTGTAGAGAGCTTCTATCGCATCAGACAATCCCCCCAAACTGTCAATCAGCCCTTCGTTAACAGCATTTTCACCGTCAACCACCGAGCCGACATCCATCACGAGTTCGTCTTTTTTCATCATCAGCTCTTTAAATCTGTCTGCCGTTATTTTGCTGTTTCGCACAACAAAGCTAATAATTCTCTCCTGCATACGGTCGAAATAAGAAAGCGTTTGAGGAATACCGAGCAACATACCGTTCATGCGAACAGGGTGAATTGTCATGGTGGCACTCGGAACAATAAAGCTTTTCATCGCGCTCACCGCTAATGGGACACCAATTGAATGGCCACCGCCCACAACGATTGAGACGGTGGGCTTTTTCATTCCCGCAACTAACTCAGAAATAGCCAAACCCGCTTCAACATCTCCACCCACAGTATTAAGAACAATCAACAACCCCTCTATGTCGCGGTTTTGCTCGATTGACACGAGAGCGGGTATAATATGCTCATATTTTGTGGTTTTGTTTTGGGGGGGCAAAATATAGTGCCCTTCGATTTGACCGATGACAGAGATTACGCTGATGTTGTATTTTGCGTTAAACAGCAAGACAACCCCGTTATCAGTGCTTTCGTTTTGAGGATTGTTTTCATCGCCGCAATTTTCGTTTTCGTTCTCATCATCGTTGTTTAATAACAGCTTATCCATATTTTCCCTTTCTATAGCAGTTCTGAAGGCTATAAAGACATTTTCTCTACTATTATTAAACAAGTGAGCGTAATTATTCATTGGGGTTTTTACAGTTGACAATTGACAGTTGAGAGTTGATAGTTATGTAGGGGACAGGCTTGCCTGTCCCGATCTTTTTCGACCGTCCCGAAATTTGCAGATGTTTGTAAGAGAAGGGACGGGCAAGCCCGTCCCCTACATTTCACAAAAACCAATTAAAACTTAATGCAAGTATTTATTAATCTCTTCATCGGACATGCCGCCCCGCCTGAACCTTTCGATGGTTTCCTGTATGCCCTCTTCGCGCCCTTCTTCGCGCCCTTCTTCTCTCCCTTTTTCCATGCCTTTTTCCATACCTATTTTCTCGCCGATTTTCTTACCCTCTTCTCTCCCTTTCTTTTTGCCTTCTTCTCGCCCTTTCTTCTCAGCCGAATAAAGTGCCGATTGTTCTTCTCTGAGCTGAACTTCGCGGGCTTCGACCTCTCTGACGAAAGTTTCGTCTTTGTTTAAGCGGCGAACCTCGCCTACGGCTTTACGTATTTTGTCGTTTGATGACTTTTCAAGTGCGTTTATTTCTTCCTCAGTATCGGCTCCGATTAGGCTCAACCAATACTCGATGTCTCGTGCGGCGTTTTCAATCGGCGGTATTTTTTTCAGCTCAAAGAAGTGGATTTCTTTCTTGTCTGTAAGCATTTCGTGGCGTTTTTCTTCCATCGTGATAAATTTT
>WRLV01000055.1 GCA_009777445.1 Oscillospiraceae bacterium
AACAAGCCATCTGCTTACGCGCAAGCAGGAATCACGCCGGAAGAGTTGCTTGAAATGTTGCCGAAATATCGGGCATTAGGTATTTTGCGCGATGAAGCTATGACGGCGTTGGAGAATAAGGTTTTTGAGTATGCGGCGGTTAAAGCCAGTTGACAGTTGACAATTGAGAGTTGACAGTGATTGTGTCCGCTAACGCGGACTGGTTTAAGATAAAACGCCCTTCTCACCACCCCACCCGAAGATTTTCGCAAGACATTCCAACAAAAACCCAAAACCCAAACCCTCATCACACCAAGAAACCCCCACGGTCATACTCGCCGTGGGGGTTTATATATATTAGTACATTGGACTATTACCTCGTTTTATATACTAAACGCATTTCTGCGATGATTCCGGCGACTGCCGGTAGTTTTTAACTATGATAATAGTTAATCTACTCGAGATTGCAACAACTACTTAGTGAGGCGTTTATACAGTGAAAGCACTGCCCCTCAGACCCCAATCGCATCTGACCGTTTGAGCCACTGTGATTAGTCGGTCTCACTCATAACCTCAAAACAATCCGAGCCACAATCTCGATGTAGCTTCAGTGTTTCAACATCCATTGGACTCACACCCTTTCTCGGCAAATTTGTATGAACAACAACGAGCTGTTCTACACATTTTTGAAACTAACGACTCGCCTACTACTGTTCGGCAGATAATGCAAGCGCGTTCGACAAATCCGTTGTCTCATACCCTCACAGGCTGTTTAAAAAACTATTTACTCGTTTACCCGTTCCCCAAACTCTCACCCACGTTTCACCGCCATCGCAGTTAAAAACGTTATCTACTCTTTTTGGTTTTTCGGGCTTTCACCGACTGTTTTTCAAACTGTTTTTCCTGTAACTATAGTTTACCATAAATAAACAGGAATGTCAATACCTTTTTATGTGAAATATTACACAATGTTTTCAACATTTATTTATGCAATTTGACTAAAAAGCACATAAAAAAACTTTTCACGCCCCCTTGTAAAAGCTTGGAAAATATGTTATACTATAATCTGATACGATTATAAATCAGGAAGGGCAGATTTGAAACAATGTCAAAAATTGCAATTTTGGGTTATGGGGTGGTTGGCTCCGGCACTGTGGAGGTTTTTTATAAGAACAGAAAAAATCTCGAAGCGCGCGCGGGGCGCGAGTTAGACATAAAATATATTTTAGACATTCGAGAATTCGCCGACAGCCCCTATCTCGATAAATTCACAAAGGATTTTGAGGTGATTTTAAACGACCCCGAGGTTGAGGTTGTCGCCGAGCTTATCGGGGGGGCAACGTTTTCTTATGACTTTGTCAAACGCTCACTGTTGGCAGGGAAGAGCGTTGTCACGTCAAACAAAGAGTTGGTTGCCCAAAAGGGCGGCGAATTATTGCGGATTGCCTGCGAGAAGAAGGTTCATTTTTTCTTTGAGGCGAGCGTGGGAGGAGGAATTCCTCTTATTCGCCCGTTGCACCAATGCTTGCTTAATGACGAGGTTACGGAAATAAAAGGCATACTTAACGGAACCACCAACTTCATATTAACCAAGATGTTCGGCGATGGCATGAGCTTTGAAAAGGCGTTGGAGTTAGCGCAAAGAGAAGGTTATGCCGAGTCAGACCCCACGGCGGACATAGAAGGCCCCGACACCTGCCGAAAAATCTGCATTTTAGCATCCCTTTGCTTTGGCAGCCACGTTTACCCCACCCATGTATACACAGAAGGCATTACCAAAGTAACGCTTGCTGATATGGAATACGCCGATAACTGCAAATGCGCTGTCAAACTTATCGGTTGGGCGAGAAAACAAGGTGAACATTTGGTGGTAATGACATTCCCTGCTTTTATTCCCTCTGACTGCCAGCTTTCATCGGTGAGTGATGTATACAATGCGGTGTTGGTTCACGGCTATGCGACCGGTGATGTCTTGTTTTACGGGAAGGGCGCGGGCGCATTGCCGACAGCAAGTGCTGTGTTATCAGACATTGCCAACGCTTTAAAAGGTGCAGACCGCCCTATAGCTTGGGCTGAAACAGACGAAACACAAAGCCCTGTTGCTGACTATAAAGAAATTCAACACAGGTTTTATTTAAGGCTTAAATCAGCGCGAACAACCGACATAACAGGCATTTTTAACGCAACATTTATTCACAGAAAAGATGCCCCCACCGGTGAAAAGGCATTTATAACCGACCTTATGACAGAAAAAGAGTTTGAGGAAAAATGCAAGACAGTCGAAAAATTTTCAGAAATTTTGGGGAAATTAAGAGTGTTTAAGTAGTTAGTGAGGTGGAAATTTTATGGGAACTAAGGCGAAATACAAAAGGGTGATTTTGAAGCTCTCGGGCGAGGCATTAGGTGGAGAAACTAAAGCGGGGATTCATTTTAAAACCTTGACTGAAATTTGCGAAAGCATTAAAAAGTGCTATGACATAGGCGTTGAAATAGGGGTTGTCGTGGGCGGCGGAAACTTCTGGCGCGGCCGCTCAATCGAGAATATGGATAAAGCAAGGGCAGACCACATCGGAATGCTCGCAACGGCGATGAATGCCATTGCAACAGCAAATGTTTTAGAGGGAATGGGTTGCGACGTGAGAGTTCAAACTGCGATTGCAATGCAAGAGTTAGCCGAACCATATGTAAGGCAAAAGGCGATGAGCCATTTCAGCAAAGGCAGAATAGTCGTTTTCGGTTGCGGCACAGGAAACCCGTTCTTCTCAACCGACTCGGCGGCGGCGTTGAGGGCGGCTGAACTTGATGCCGATATTCTGCTCAAAGCCACAATGGTGGACGGCGTATATGATAAAGACCCGTTGAAATTCGATGATGCAGTTAAATTTGAAACGATGAAAGCGAAAGACATACTTATAAACGGGCTACGCGTTTTAGACGGAGCCGCAGCAGCAATATGTATAGAAAACAACATACCACTGTTAGTTTTCGACCTCAAAAGAACAGACAACATCTATGATGCCGTCATGGGCAAAAAAATAGGAACAATAGTAAGCAATCAGTAGTAATAAGAAAGGATGTATTAAAAATGAAAGAAGTATTTAAGGCAGCAGAAGAAAAAATGAGCAAACGCATTGAGGCTTTGGAGTATGAATTTTCCACCATTCGCGCAGGGCGTGCTAATCCGGCGGTGTTAGACAAAATCACAGTGGATTATTACGGAACGCCAACCGCAATAAACGCAATGGCGGCAATTTCAGTGTCAGAAGCACGCGTTTTAGTGGTTCAACCGTGGGACAAAAGCGCGCTCAAATTAGTTGAAAAGGCAATCTTAGCCTCAGACATCGGGATTAACCCCTCTAACGATGGCACGTCGCTTAGAATTGTCTTTCCTCAACTAACCGAAGAACGCAGAAAAGATTTAGCAAAACAAATAAGCAAATACGGTGAAGAAGCAAAAGTCTCAATCCGCAACGTTCGCCGTGAAGCCATGGACAAATTTAAAGCCATGAAGAAAAAGTCAGAAATAACCGAAGACGACCTCAAAGATGCCGAAAAAGACATTCAAAAAAGCACCGACAAATTTATAGAAAAAGTCGATGCCGTCTGCAAAGTCAAAGAAAAAGAAATCATGACCGTATGAACAATGATTTTAAAGTGCCGTGCCATGTTGCTATAATAATGGACGGCAATGGGCGTTGGGCGAAAGCGCAGGGAAAGCCGCGTAGTTTTGGGCATATCAAAGGGGCGTTGGCGTTCAGACGGGCTTTAGATGCCTGTATTGAGCTTCAGGTTCCCTTTGTCACATTTTATGCCTTTTCGACTGAAAACTGGAAACGCCCCAAAATTGAAATTGATACGCTTTTCAAGCTTTTTAACTCGTATCTTGATGAGTTCATGAATATTCACAAGAGAAATGCAAGGCTGAAATTCATCGGTGATATAAACGCCTTAGACGAGAAGCTTGTCAAAAGAATTAATGAAGCGGTTGAACTAACCGCCGACAACACGGGGACAACGGTTTCAATCGCAATCAACTATGGTGGGCAGTTTGAAATTTTAAATGCGGTTAAAAATATAATTAACTCAGGGGTTAACCCCGACAGCCTTACCCCCGATTTGTTTGAGAGTTATTTATACACCGCGGGTTCGCCATGCGTTGACTTAATGTTAAGAACAGGCGGCGACAGTCGAATATCGAATTTTTTATTATGGCAGTCAGCTTATGCCGAACTCGATTTCACGGACGTTTTATGGCCGGACTTTGACAAAGATGATTTAATAAACGCTTTTCGTCAATACTCTGCTAAAGAAAGACGTTTTGGAGCAATTGACAATTGACAATTAAAGATAGAAATATAAAGAAAGAGAGTTTATTTAAAAAATGATAAGACGGATTGTTTCGGCGGCGATTGCGATTCCAATTGCCGTTGCTATACTTTTGTATAATAATCTCTTGCTTTATTGTGTGGCGGCGGCAATGCTTTCAGCTATGGCGGTGTATGAGCTTTTGTTTGCCGCTGAATATCTTAAAAACAAGGTGATTACTGCTATAAGCTTAATCTTTGTTCCTACGCTTCCGTTTTTATTGTGCGTTGACATATTCAGAGAGCATATGGTTATTATCTGCGGTGGATTTATATTGCTTCTCATGGGAATTTTGCTGTTCATGCACGAAAAGGTGCGCTTTGAACAAATCTCGGTGGTCGCTTTTATCTCGATTGCCATTCCGCTGTCATTTACGAGTATTCCTCTTATCGCCATGCGCTACGGAAAGCACGCGATTTTCTGTTTATTCTTCGTTTTATTGGTAACATGGATGGGTGATGCGGGCGCGTATTTCATTGGAACATTTTTCGGAAAACACAAGATGGTTCCCAAAATAAGCCCCAAAAAAAGCTGGGAAGGTTTTTTCGGCGGCATTCTTATTTCGGGATTGTCGGCATGGTTAGTGGGGAAGGCGTATGAAACATACGGCCCCCAACTTTTGGGGGTTGAGCCGTTTGAGGTTAACATTCCATATATAATTATAGTCGGGCTTATCTGCTCTGTTTTGGGCGTGCTCGGCGACTTGTGCGCCTCAATCGTAAAGCGACAATGTATGGTCAAAGATTTCGGGAACATCATGCCCGGTCACGGCGGCGTGTTAGACAGGTTTGACTCGATTTTATTGGCGGTCCCGTTCGTATATAGCATGTTTTCATATATCTCGCCCTTAGACGTTCAAATAATTCTCACGCGCTTAGAAGTCGGCATTTAGGGGGTTGAAAGAATGGTAAATGAAATTTCACTGTTAGGGGCAACAGGTTCAATCGGTCAACAGGTATTAAGTGTAGCAAAAGCGCATAACATTAGGGTAAAAGCGTTAACAGCGGCGAAAAATAAAGAGCTTCTCGCAAAAATGGCGAAGGAGTTCTTACCCTTCGTTGTGTGTATTTCTGATGAAAGTTTATATAAAGAGTTGAAGTCTGACTTATTTGGTCTGCCTGTCAAAGTGCTTTGCGGTTCTGAGGGATTGTCTGAGATTGCCGCCTTAAAAGTCGATATGACGGTTAACGCCTTAGTCGGAATGGCAGGGCTTAATCCAACCCTTGAAGCGATAAACGCGGGCAACAACATAGCCTTAGCCAACAAAGAAACGTTGGTTGCGGCAGGTGAAATTGTCATGAGAGCGGCGATGGAAAAAGACATTGCAATTCTGCCGATTGACTCTGAACACAGCGCGATTTTTCAATGCCTTTTAGGTGGGCGGTCAGCTAAGAAAATCATTCTCACTGCTTCGGGTGGGCCGTTTTTCGGTTATACTACTGATATGCTTAAATCAGTGAGCAGAGAGCAGGCTCTCAAACACCCTAACTGGGAGATGGGGCAGAAAATCACGATTGACAGTGCAACAATGATGAATAAAGGCTTAGAGTTGATTGAAGCGATGTGGCTTTTCGGAGTTGACTCATCGCAAATTGAGATTGTGATTCATCGTCAGAGCATTGTCCACTCTGCGGTTGAATATATTGACGGCGCGATTATTGCACAGTTGGGCGTTCCTGATATGAGGGTACCCATTCAGTACGCGTTGAGTTATCCCGACAGGTTTGTTTGTGAAGCTAAAGCGTTGTCGCTCACCGAAATAGGAACTCTTACCTTTGAGCCGCCCGATGAAGACACGTTTACTTGTTTAAAGTCGGCAAGAAAAGCGGCGGCGTTCGGCGGCAATGCCGGTTGCATTATCAACAGTGCGAACGAGGAAGCGGTCGCCTTATTTTTGAGTGAAAAAATTAAATTCCTTGAAATCCCCACCTTGATTGAGGGCGCGCTTGAAGACATTCCCAAAATAAAAAACCCAACCCTTGAGCAGATTTTTGAAACACAAGCCGCAACACGAGAGTATATTAAAGAAAGGACAGAACTAAAAATATGAGTATGGTTTTTACTATAGCAATTGCAATTTTAATCTTCTTTATAATTATAACCGTGCATGAGTTGGGGCATTATTTGGCGGCGCGTTATTTTAAAATGAGGGTTTATGAGTTTTCTCTCGGAATAGGCCCACGGTTTTTCAAGAAAGTCCTTAAAGACGGCACACTGTTTTCTCTTAAAGTGCTTCCCATTGGCGGCTCTGTGCAATTAGGAGAAGACTATGACGATGAGAAAGATAATCCGGCGGCATTTCGCAATAAACCGGTGTGGCAACGCATGATTGTAATTGTCGCAGGGGCGGTTTTCAATCTTGTTTTAGGGCTGATTGCCTGCATTGTGTTAGAAGCAACCAACGGCGAGGAATTAGTGTGGACTCCGAAAATTCACAGCTTTAGAGAAGATGCAGTCTCAAATCAAATGCTTAGAGAGGGCGATGAAATACTGCAAATAAACGGGGCTTCAATTCGCTCATCCTTCGATTTTTATTACAGCATTTTTATGAGCGAGCCGAATGAACCATTTACCTTTTTAGTCAAGAGAGACGGCGATAAACTGTCGCTTGAAGGCGTTGAGTTTAACACAATACAAGACAATGACGGTGAAACGCGCGTTTTACCCGACATCATCATGGTGGGTGAGCCTAAAAACGCTATGAACGTAATGACCGGGGCTTTCGGGCTGTTTTCGGAAATGTCAATAATGATTATGCGTTCGCTGTATGATATTATAACAGGCACCCACGGAATCACAGAGTTGGCGGGCCCCGTTGGGGTAGTCAACATCATCGACCAAAGTGTCTCGTCTGTGATTGAAACGAGTGAAACGGTTAGCGAGGCGTTTTCTGCCGGTTTAACTCGCGCCTTATGGTTTTTTGCATTAATCAGCATAAATGTGGGGGTGTTTAACCTGCTTCCAATTCCCGCGCTTGACGGCGCACGACTTGTTTTCTTTGTGGTTGAGCTAATCCGAAGAAAGCCGATTAGAGAAAACATTGAAGGCATGATTCACTTTTTCGGCTTCGCCGCACTTATGTTGTTGATGTTGGTGGTTACTTTTAATGATATTTGGAGAGTCGCGACGAACAATTGACAATTGACAATTGACAATTGACAGTTAGGGGGTATAAAAAATGAAAAAGCTTGTTAAAGTCGGTAACGTGAGTTTGGGGGACGGGCAGGTTTATGTTCAGTCTATGTTGAAAAAACCTGCCGATGATATAGAGGGTAATATAAATCAGGCAAAACGGCTCTTTGAATTCGGCTGTGAAATAATAAGGGTAGCTGTTCCTTCTGTTGACGATGCGCGGCTTGTTAGTGCTTTGAAAAACGCGCTGCCGACATTCCCCCTTGTTGCGGACATTCACTTTGATTATAAAATCGCCCTTGCGGCAATTAGCGCAGGAGCGGACAAAATCAGAATAAACCCGGGAAACATCGGCGGCATAGATGGCGTTAAAGCAGTAGCCCATGCATGTAAAGCAAGGGGAATTCCCATTCGCGTTGGGGTAAATAGCGGCTCGCTCGAAAAAGAGTTGCTTGTTAAATACAAGGGTGTCACGGCTGAAGGATTGGCTGAGAGCGCGAAAAAACAAATCGCACTTTTAAATCGCTTTGAATTTGACGACATCGTTTTGTCGGTAAAGGCATCTGACGTAAAGCTCAACATAGCGGCGAACCGCCTTCTTTTTAAAGAAACGCATTATCCACTTCACATAGGTGTCACCGAGTCGGGTCTTGAACGAGCGGGGCTAATCAAATCAGCCGCAGGAATCGGGGGACTCTTGTGTGACGGAATAGGCGACACGATAAGGGTGTCACTTACGGCAACGCCTGAGCTTGAAGTTCAAGCGGCATATGATATTTTAGCGGCTTTAAGAATAAAAAAGCCCAATCGTCCGCGCGTTAATCTTATTTCTTGCCCGACTTGCGGCAGAACAAAAATCGACCTGCTCAGCCTTACAGAAAAAGCCAAGGCGGCATTAGCAGGCATAAACAAAGACATAACCGTTGCAGTAATGGGCTGTGCAGTTAACGGCCCCGGCGAGGCAAAAGAAGCCGACTACGGCATTGCAGGCGGCGACGGAGAAGGCATTATTTTTATTAAAGGCGAAATCGTGAAAAAAGTTAAAGAATCGGAACTTTTGGAAAAATTATTGTACATTATCAATTGCCATCAGGAGGAAATGTAAACATGAATAAGAATAAGAATAAAAATAAGTTCAAAGAAACAATGAAAGAGTTTAGGGAAAGTAAAAGAAGCAGTGTGGTGGTTTATTTAATCCTTCGCGCTCTGATTATTTTTTGTGGTGTGTTTCAGTTGTTACGCGGTAATTTTCAGGTAACTTTTCTGTGTATTTTTGCATTGCTATTGCTGACAATGCCTATTATCTTGCAGAAAAAATTCAAAATGGTCTTGCCTAATACATTAGAAATTATAATATTTCTGTTTATATTTTCTGCTCAGATATTAGGTGAAATTTTTAATTTTTATGGCAATGTGCCGCATTGGGACACCATGCTACATACAATAAACGGATTCTTGTGCGCCGGTATAGGTTTCGCTTTGGTTGACCTGCTAAACGAAAACGCCAAAAGCATAAAACTCTCACCACTATATCTATCACTTGCCGCATTTTGTTTCAGCATGACTGTGGGGGTATGTTGGGAATTTTTTGAATACAGTCTCGACAAATTTATGCTTTACGACACACAAAAAGACACAATTGTAACCACCATATCTACCGTCTGGCTTGACCCAACGCAAAGCAATAGCACAGTCGTTATCAAAGAAATTGCCGAAACTATATTATATGATTCTAACGGCAATGTATTAACGGTAATTGAGGGCGGCTATTTAGACATAGGAATTAATGATACAATGAAAGACCTTTTCGTAAATTTAATCGGCGCGGTTGTCTTTTCAACGTTAGGTTTCTTCTATGTGAAAAATAGAGAGAAACACAAAATTTCAAAGCACTTTATCCCGGAAAAGGCACAAGACTCAAGTGAGTCGTGAAAATGGGGAATAAATGCCGCCCGGCAGTTTTTGTCGGGTGGTGTTCAATTTGCGATAGACAATGTAGGGGACGGGCTTGCCCGTCCCGCAATACCTCAATTCGGATTAGCAAACAAATTCGGGACGGGCAAGCCCGTCCCCTACAATAACTGTCAACTCTCAACTGTCAATTGTCAACTGTTCGTCAATTATCCGTCAAGAACCATAAAAATATTCAACATTATATATAATCACAAATTTTCTTTGCCGCTATTGCGCTTTTTGGAAAAATATGTTATAATGTATAGAAAATTACAGAAAAGAGGAAAATTCAAATGGTAAGAAAAATTTTAGCACTATTTCTCACAATGGCACTTTCGCTCGCATTTGTCGCTTGCGACAATAACGTGGGCGGTGGCACCGCCGGAGGTGGAAACAACACCGGAGGCGGAAATAGCAACACTCAAACCATCCCCATACCCAATTTACCCCAAATAGAAGAAAACCCTGTAAGTGATTTTGAACACAGCGCGACAAACATCGGCGATATAATAGAATTCGGCGACTATAATTGGCGTGTTCTCGACATACAAAACGGCAAAGCCTTGATTATAAGCGAGGACGTTATAGAATACCGTCCCTACCATAACGAATATATAGATGTAACATGGGAAAACAGCGATTTGCGAGCCTATCTAAACGGTGAATTTTATAACAGTTTCAGCGAGCCAGACAAGGCGCGAGTGCCTGAAACAACGGTAATAAACAATGACAATCCGGAATACGACACGCCCGGCGACAATGACACAACCGACAAAGTGTTTTTACTTGGTATAGATGAGGCTAATATATATTTTGCAAACGAATCATCAAGAATATGCTTAGACACTAACGGCGAGCCGGCTTGGTGGTGGCTTCGGTCGCCCGGCGACGGTAGCTACACTGCCGCCTATGTCCGCCACGGTGGCCTTGTCAACGATTACGGCCACATTGTCTACAGCGGCAATGGAGACGGCGGTGTCCGGCCCGCTTTGTGGCTGAATCTGTAATCTGCAATCTTTAAATCTAAAATTCGGCGTAGCCGAATTTTAATCCGCGCCGCGAAGCGGCCGACACATCCGCTTTTGTTTGCTTTAACGAAGAAGAACAGTGTCGGACATCACGCCTTTGGTTTCTAAGACAAAAACTAACCTAAAATCGTAGGGGACGGGCTTGCCCGTACCGCAAGAACGCAATTCGGATTAACTTAATAACCCCACAGGCGAACACTTTTCAAGTGTTCGCCTGTATTTTTTTAAAAAAATATTGAACTCTATCTTAAAATGTGCTATACTATAAAAGTAAACCAATAAATCATCAATCAAGGAAGTGATTAAAATAAACTAAAAAGAACTAAAAAGAAATAAAAAGAACTAAAACAAGTATTAGCTAAAAAGGAGGGAAATGTGATGACACATTCATTAGAAAGATGGAGAGATAAACAGACAAATATAGGTATTCAGATAGGTCTGGAAAGGGGCATGCAAGAAGGCATACAAAAAGGCATGGAGAAAATCATCGAAAAGCTTAAACAAGGCGGCATGTCCGACGAAGAAATCAACAAATACTTGCAGTAGAAAGGGAAAAATCATGAAAACAATGAAAAAACTATTATCAATCATCTTAAGCCTAAGCCTATGCCTTGGGCTAACCTCACCGCTGAGCATGGTGGTGAGCGTGAGAGCGAACGCCACGCACACTTGGCGCAACTCAACGCTGCCACTGTTTACTAACCTCAAAGACGGCGACACCGTTCAAATCAGTCAGAGTCCGAGCGGAACGCTCCGAGTCCCGGAAAACTGCACAATCACCATCACCGGCGGCTCTGAAAGCATGCCTGTGGGTAGTTCTAACTTAATTGGATTCAATATCCCCGAAACATCAAAGGTTGTGTGGAAAGCTTTCCTTAGGGTGGATTCAGGCACCTATGGTGTAGAGCTTATTGGCAACGGAACGTTTGAAGTTGCGGACGGCTTAATCGAACATAGGGGGGGATGTAGTGCGGTAATTCATGCTCGTATTATGCAAAATTATCCTAACTCTGCTGACATAATAATCAATGGTGGTAAGGTTCATTCTCGGAACAATCCCACCACTGCAGTAGTCTTCAACGTGACCGGTAATGTAATCGTCAACGGCGGAACGCTCAGTATTGGAGAACCCGCTTCTTCCCCGCGCACTATTTTAGCAGGTCCGGAACATATGCGGGAAGATACTGCTATATTTATAAACCGTGGTGCAATCGTTTCAGCCGGTATAAGCTCTTACGGCGATAACAGCGTGATTATACGAAGGGGTGCAGGCACTCTTACAGAATACGAAAAAGGCTCAAGCGCAGATTTGACTGTTAGTGCAGGTGATGGTTCGCCTTTGGATTCATCAATGGCAGTTTGGGACTTAATTGATGATGTTAGCGGAATTAGCTACTCGCGCAACGACAACTCAGGCTTTTTCGCTGTCCCTGATGTGCAGGTTATACCTCCTCCAAAAATCTACGTCAACGATGTCTATGTAACAGAGCCAACAGTGCTGCGCATAAAAAACGCAATTGATGAAGCACTTGCTGACGAGAATATAGACGAGGTAAAAATCACAGGCAAATTCACCAACGCGGACAGTGTGCTTGAATTTTCCATACCCGAAAACAAAAAAGTTATTTGGGATGCGGTGTATGAATTACCCGTTTCCGATAGAGGCAGAACAATCTTAGCAACCGGCTTGGGTAAAATTATTCTCACCGAAAACGCCGATATAATCACCCATGGAATGAACCAAAGTGCCTTAGCTGTTTCAGACAACGGTAGTGCGAATGCAACGAAATTTACCATGAACGGCGGCAAATTAACCGCAGGCACATCAACCCAATCAAGTGTTTGTGCACTTGAACTTTTTGACGGCGCGACAGCGGTCATAAACGCCGGCGCGTTGCAAAATAACACTGCAACGAGAGAGACAATAGACGTTTGGCGTAATGCAGTGCTTGTCGTTAATGGCGGCTCAATTAGAAACAGAGAAATCGGGGCGGTTCACCCTATGATGATTCGCTCACAGAACAACTCTGTCGTCTTTGTGACAGGCGGTGAGTTTTTTGTGGGTTCGAGTACCACCCCGATTGCAAGCGGTGGGATTAATGAATACACAAGCGCAACTAATTTTATCGGCTATTACACGGGCAACAACGGGGCGAAATTTAATTCAACCGACTTCAGCAACGACGACAACCTTTTCAAAATTGATGGCTTAGATTTTAATGGCTATACTTATGATGAGAACACGCCGCATGTGGGTGCGATTACCGTGACTTTTTCAGACAGGCTCACGTTTCAAAGCGCAACGGGAACCGACGACGCTCTGCGTGTTAAACAAGACGACAATAATTTAATTTTTAGCGGAACGTCAAACGCGCCTGACATTACCTTAGAAATAACAGGAAGCCTTGAAAACGGCAAAGTCCCCGTGGAATTCACAACCGCGCCGTTTGGGCTAAACATTGATTGGTGTGAGTTTTGCGAAAGGGCAGAAACAGAGTGTGTATGTGAGCGGTGCGAATTGTGCCGTAAAGAACCTATTTTTTGTGACTGTGTCATTATCAAAGGCGAAAAATATTTAAAAGCCGCAACCCACTTAGATTTATCAGACAAAGGGCTGACAATCGCAGATTTAACACCGCTGACCGAATTCCCAAACTTGGTATATTTAGATTTAAGCGATAACCCCATTACGCTACAGCAAATAGCCGTGCTTGAAGCGGCTTTGCCAAATTGCAACATAATCCATAACGCAACCGAAGGTTGTGCGGTGTGCGGCAGACATGAAGATTTTTGCGACTGCATTGAAATTAAAGGTGAAAAATATCTAAAAGCCGCAACCCACTTAGATTTATCAGACAAAGGGCTGACAAGCGCGGATTTAACACCGCTATCGCAATTCCCAAACTTGACAAGTTTAGATTTGAGAGATAATCCAATTACACTACAGCAAATAGCCGAACTTGAAGCGGCTTTGCCAAATTGCAACATAATCCATAACGCAACCGAAGGTTGTGCGGTGTGCGGCAGACATGAAGATTTTTGCGACTGCATTGAAATTAAAGGTGAAAAATATC